>JAZGBK010000273.1:0-6847 GCA_036476365.1 Dehalococcoidia bacterium | reverse complement strand
GGCAGGTCGCAGCTGTGGCTGCTCGCTGCTTGAGTCCTGGTACCTCACCCGGACCCCATCTCCGCGGCTACACTCGGTCATATTCCGCATCCTTCTCGTTGCTCCACACCTCATCTACCACGGCGTTGCCCGGTTGGGTCCCCTGGGCGCTGTACCTGATGCCCCGCACCCATTCCTCCACCGCATCCGCCGCAAAGCGCAACCGGCCTCCACAACGGTGTCCGAACAGCCGGCCGTGCTGGCCCCACGACTGCACCGTCCTTTTGGAAACCCCCAGAAGGCGGGCCACCTCGGCACTGGATAGCCATGCCTTCCGCTGAATGTAGAACACCCGGTCGCCTATCCGTCGGCTGACTATAAAGTGGGACAGGTTCTCCAGAACCTCCGCAAAGTCAGGCTTGCTGTCCTGGACGGTCCGGTCGTAGGCATCACGGAGCTCCGACTCGTCCACTGCTTCCTCAACCGGCACCGCGTCCAGCACCGCCTGGTGCACCCGTCCCGTGTTCCCCACCTCGAAGTCTGCCCTACCTATGCGCATGTTGCACCTCCTGCGTGTTCTGCGCATTATTATACCATACAGGCAGCCGTTGTCAAGCGCATCCTGCGCATTATGCGTTACCGGCGCAGCATGTGTGGCTGAGCTGGGCCCTGGGTCTGTTGGCCTGACAGCTGGTGGGCGTCAGGTGGGGAAGCCAGTTCCACCCCCCCCCCCGCAAATCTACAACCGGCCCATGATATGCGGACCGCTGCCCTCTGTGGAGCGCCACGCCACCCGGGCTCCTCCTGGGGGATGCTCTCGACATTGGTGGCCCAGGGCAGCCTTAGCTGCCTCGCTTTGCCTTCAGGAACCCGGCCAGGGCCTCCAGGCTATCTACATCGGTCTCGGTGGCCACCCAGGGTTTGTCGGCGGCGAAGCGCTCCTTGAGCCGCTGGGGCATCCACACCACCCGCTCCCAGCCCCCGTCCCCCTTGAGGAAGGCGTGGGAAGCCATGTAGTCGTAGCTGATTCCGGCCATACCGGGGGTCTGCTTGCCCGCTGCCAGGTTGGAGACATGGTCCCAGGTGCGGCCGTCGGGCGTCCTCCCCTTGAAGGCGTGGTCCACGATGCCGACGCCGTCCACCTCCGGCATGTGGAAGGCCACCCCCTGGTAGCAGCTGCAGCAGGAGTGCGGGTGCCCCTGGAGGCTGTGGAGGAACACCCGGGAGGTGAGGCCCCCGGTGCGCCGGGCGGTGTACCGGTTCACCCCCTCATACTCCCCCCGCACCGGGTCCAGCAGCCGCCCCTTGTCTATGAGCTCGTGGAGGGAGGCCACCTCCCGCTGCGGCCCCCAGCCCCGGGAGTCGTAGTCCGAGAGGTGCGCCCGGGCCTTGATGTGCATCCAGGTGCGGACGCCGCACTGGGGCGGGCGCTCCGGGGTGATGGTGCAGGTGTGCTCCAGGGCGAAGGAGTGGCACCGGTGGCACCCCCAGAAGTGGTCGGTGTCCGCCTCGGTGGCGGCGGCGATGGCCTGCTGGCGGCGCTGGTGGAAATCTGCGGCGGCCTGTTTCATGGCCGCCAACTTCTCCGCCACGAACACCAGGCGCACCTTCAGCTTATCTACCCTGAAGTGTGCCCGCAGACCCTGGTGATACACCTGCGCCAGGTGCTCCGGCTCCAGGGCCATACCGGGGCGGTAGCGGATGAGGGGGGAGCCATCCCCGGCCTGTACGGACACCCCGCTGATGTAGGCGGGCATCTGGGAGGCGAACTCCTCCAGGTAGTGGGTCATGGGCAGGTCCATCCGGGGGTCTCCGGCGGAAATCTCCACCGCCAGGTCCGGGCCCATCTCCCCCTCTATCTCAATGCCTTCGCCCCTGTCCTCGTTGGTGAGCACAAAGGAGCTTGAGGGGGTGCCGCCGAGGGTGGGGCCTTCCTTTATCTCCTCCGAGGTGAAGGAGGGGTCCACGGGGAAGGGCAATGCCATCTGGAGCTTGAGGTGGTGGCGCACCTTCATACTGGGCAGGGAGAGCGCCCGCTCCACCGCCTCCTGGGGAGTGGCGGCGGGGGCCGTGTTGCCGTAGGGGGAGGCGAAGTCCGGCGGCACCACGGCGGGGATGCCCACCGAGAGCCCGCCCAGGAACAGGGCCTCTTCTATGCCGGATAGCCCCTTTTTGGCCAGGAACATCACCCCCGGCGAGTAGTCCTCAATAAAGTCCTTGACGGTGTGGGGTTGGGCCAGGGGCACCCGACCGTAGATGTGGGGGTAGCGCAGCACTGCCTGGATGAAGTACACCGCCGCCGTGGGCCGGGTGCCCAGCAGCTTGTAGCTACCGGGCAGGGACTCCCCCTCGTCCAGCACGGCGAACACCTGGAAGGAGGCCTCCTGGAGGCGGCGGCACAGCTCCTCGTCCCGGCCCCACAGCAGCGCCCAGCCGGTGGCGGTGTTGAGCCCCACCAGCCGTCCCCTCAGGGCGCGGTCGTTGATGAAGGACTGGCCCTTGTCGGGGCGGGCGGCCTCGCCGAGCTCGGCCAGGCCCAGCGCCACGGCCAACTGCTCTTCCAGCGGGCTGTCCTGTAGCTGACCGGCCCGCTCCAGGAAGTCCTGGGGCCGGTCGGTGCCGAACAGACTCTGGATGATGGGGTAGGGGAACTGGGTGTCCTGGAAGGGGCTGGGTTCGCCACCTTCCTGCAGCAGTTCTCTTAGTGGCGTCAGGTCTATGGCCACGGGCTACCTCCGTTCTTGCGTTCCTCAGGCCGGTGGGGGGACAGGGGCCGCTGCTGCCTTGATTTTGGGTATCCTGGACTCGCAGGGCACCGCAGTCTGGCACAGCCCGCAGCCTACCGCGGTGGTCACTTGATACTTTGCCTGCAGCTCGGCGCTTATCCTGCGCAGGTATGCCTGACACTTGAGCTTATCGTGCCCCTTCTCGGTGATGGCCTGGGCGGGGCAGCGGGTGATGCAGGCCCCGCAGGAGCCATCCACATAGAAGGGGCAGTTGGCGTAGTGGTGGGCATACTGCCGTGGGGTGGGGGGTAGCTCCAGGGTGGTGACCACGCTGCCGCAGCGCATGGCCATGCCCTTGGGGGTGATGAAGCCATCTGTGAGGCTGAAGGTGCCCAGCCCGGCGGCGTAGAGGGCGTGGCGTTCGGACCAGTTAGAGGCGGGCCCGTTGGGCAGGTCAACACGCTGGAAGAAGCTGGTTGTAAAGGGGGCCACCGCCGCATAACCCAGCCCCTCTAGCAGCCCGGCCACTTCCTGCCTGACCCTGGCGTTGAGCATCTCCCCGTACATCCGGGTGTGTGCCCACTGCTTGGACGGGGACTCCTTCTGCCGGCGGTTGCTGCGCCGGGTCTTTTCGGCGGCGGGCAGCACCCAGCAGATGACGCTGAGGGAGCCGCCCGGTTCGGGTGCCCCGGGGCGCTCGGCCAAGGCCCTTTCCATGACCTCCCGGGGGGTGAGGTGGAAGCTGCCGATGACCTGCTTGTATTCCTGGAACAGGGGGTCATCGCCCCGGGCGAAGCCCACCAGGGGCTCGTCCCAGATGGGTGACCCGTCTATGTGGGTGAGGCGGTTTTCAGGGTTGTCCCGGACGAAGGACTTGATGAAGTCCGCGATAAACCGGGCGGGGTCTTGGTTAAAGGCGGGCGGCACATTCGCCATCATGTTTTCTCCTTCTTGTCGTTGGAGAGCTCTTCCAGGAGGACCCTCTCCAGCACTTCGTAGGGCTGGGCTCCTACTACCATCTTGTGGCCTATGACGAAGGTGGGTACCCCGTCAATGCCATACTCACGGACTTCCTGAAGGTGGCGGTCCATCTTGGCGGCAGCCTGGCCGCTTTTCAGGTAAGCGTCCAGCTCTTCCGGGTCAAGGCCCACCTGGGCGGCAAGGGAGAAAAGGAGCTCCCTGTCCCCGATGTCCTTGCCCTCCCGCCAGTATGCCCTGAAGACCGCCTCATGGTATTCCCGGGCACGCCCTTTCTCTTTGGCGAACTCCGCAATCTGTAAGGCCAGTCTGGAGTTGGATATCCGGGAGGGACGGTTCAGCTTCAGACCGGCCTCCTCGCTCAGCTCCTGCACCCGGGAGTAAATAGCAGCCGCTCTGGCTTCGTCGAACCCTATTGATGCCAGGTCGCCTCCGCCGGCCGGGGTCTCGGGGTGTATCTCAAAACCCTTCCACTCCACATCTATGCCGAACTTCTTTTCCAGCCGGTCCACCCGCTCCTTACCGACAAAGCAGAAGGGGCAGATATAGTCTGAGTAAATGGTTACCTTGGGTGCCATGGCTTCTGGCTTCCTTTCTCTAATAGCTGGGTCCGCTCACCTATTACGGCTTTATTCGGCTCACAATTGTTAGCAGGTCGTCATTGCTGGGACGGCCCCGGGGCCCACTTTGCAAGGCAACGTAGGCCACGGTGGCGTCAGGGCGCAGGATGAAGACGGCAGGTTCAGCACAGTTTTTCTCCTCATTGAAGAAGAGGTCATAGGCCTCCACCACCTCACGGCCCAGGCCCGCCAGCACCGGAAAACCAAGCTTGTGCTTTGCTGCCAGCTTCTGACTGTTCTCCAGGGTATCGGTGCTGACGGCCAGAATCTGGGCGTTCTCCCTCTGGAAATCGGCCAGTTTCTCCTGGAGGGAGTGGAGTTGGAGGTTGCAGATGGGGCACCACTCCCCCCTGTAGAAGAGTAGGACCGTCTTCCGGCCGCTGAGATGGTCGTACAGGCGATAACCCTTACCATCCAAGTTCTTGAGGGTAAAATCTGGAGCTTTGTCGCCGGGCTTGAGCCGGGGCATGTTACTCTCCCTGGGCCCGCAGACCCCTTAAATTATTAGGTTTACGCCACGCTGCTGGCGATATCGGCCCCCAACTGACGGCACGGCTCCCTGCCGGCCTCCGCCTCGTCCCTTTTGGCCGTCACCCACTGACCCTTTCTTTCCAGCCCGAAGCGGCCACCCCATTTCTCCAGGAACTCAAAGCTGCCCGAGGGGTCGGTGCTGCCATAGCACACGAAGGCGCCCAGGGGTTTTCCGGTGCCCACCTTCTCCCGCTCCGGCCACAGGCGCTCAAACAGCTTCTTGGTCTCCCCGGCAACGCTGCCGAAGGGCTGAGGGGTGCCGATAATGACGGCGTCGGCCGCAGATAGGTCGGCGGCCGTAACCGTGGCCGCATCCTTGACCACCACCTCGGCCCCGGCGCTGCGGGCGCCCTCGGCCGCCGCCCCGGCCAGCGCCTGGCATTTCCCCGTGAACGAATGGTACACCACCAGCACTTTTGACATATCTCCTCCTTTGGATGGTGAGTTAGCCGACCGTTTCAAAGAACGAACTTCAGGCTGGGACAGTCCTGCGGGCATTTCTGAGTGCTACAGGTGAGGCACCGGGTAACATTGGCCAGGGCCTCGTCCACCTCGCCCTGCAGCCGGGCCAGCTCGGACATCTGCTCCTGGGCTTTGGCCTGTTGCAGGCGCAGGAGCTCCAGGGTGCGGCCCACCCGCTGGCTGCGGCCCTGGGGAGGCTCCAACCCCAGGCTCATCTTGATCTCCTCAATGCTCAGCCCCAGGGCCTTGAGGCGGCGGATGAAGCGGAGCCGGGTCACATCCCGCGGGCCGTAGAGGCGGATACCCCCTGAGGTGAGGCTGGCGGGCGGCAGCAGGTTTATTTCCTCGTAGTAGCGCACCGTGCGCAGGCTGACCCCGGCCCTTCTGGCCACCTCCCCTATTTGAAGCAGGGCAGTGCTGATAGCGGAGCCTCCCCCCGGCCGCCGGACCCCCGGCAGCCTGTGTGTGGAAGATAGCTTATCATACAGTAAGGTAAGTGTCAAGCCATTACGTAACTGTAACTTCCCTGGAATTGTGGAGCGATTTAGAGCGTGTTGTGCAGTGCAGCCATAGAATCGTTTAGAATGGTTGGAGGGGAGTGCGGTATCGGCACAGTTCGGGTTAGCACCGGGTCAACCAGCGCTCACAGCACTGCGAGAGGGCTTGCCCAGATGTGCACGGCGGCGCTCGCCGCTTCCGTTGGCAGCGAACAAGGCTGTTGGCCTAAATTGCCTAAATTGAAGGAGCAGGCATGAACAGGAACATGGCCGTCTTGGGCACTGGTGCCATAGGTGGTAGCATCGGGGCGGACCTTACCCGGGCGGGACACGATGTCCTGCTGATTGACCAGTGGCCGGCTCATGTGGAGGCGATGAAGGCTCACGGGCTGCGTGTCACCATGCCCGAAGAGGATATCCGCGTACCGGTGCAAGCGGTCCATCTCTGTGAGGTATGCACCCTGCACCGGCAGTTCGACATCGTTTTTCTGGCGGCGAAGTCGTATGACACCCGCTGGATGGTGGAGTTCATAAAGCCCTACTTGAGGGAGCATGGAGTCCTTGTCTCTACACAGAACAGCCTCAACGACGAGTGGATATCCCCACTCATCGGCTACGAGCGGGATATAGGGTGTGCTCTTGAGCTGTCTGCAGAGGTGTTCGAGCCGGGCCGGGTCAAGCGCAACACGGACCCGGCGCACACTCGCTTCGTCGTGGGTGAGCTCAACGGCAGGCTCTCCTCAAGGGTTCGAGAGGTGGCCCAGGTGCTCAGCGCTGCGGGCAAAACAGAGGTCACTACCAACATCTGGGGTGCCAAATGGACCAAGTTGGCAGTCAATACCATGTTGATGGCGGTAGATTCCATCGGCGGTATCGGCCCCTGGGAGCTGGTCCAGGACCCCAAATATGTGGACTTCTGCATCAGGCTGGGTAGAGAGACCGTGCAGGTGGGCGCAGCTTTGGGGTACGCCCTGGAGCCGCTCTTCGGGCTGACCGCTGAGGACTTTCTGGGTTCGACGGATGAGGCCCTGAAGACCCTGCTGCTGAAGCTCGC
>JAZGBK010000272.1:0-2988 GCA_036476365.1 Dehalococcoidia bacterium | reverse complement strand
GTGGCCCCCTGGCCAGCCTCCACCCGGCGGCGGAGCTCGTCCCGCACCACCTCCAGGAACTCCACCGCCTCGGGGCGACCCTGGAAGTACCACCGCACCAGGTGGGCCTGGAGCCCCAGCCGGCTGTTGGCAGGGTAGGGCACCGCCTGGCGCAGCTGGTTCACCTCCTCGCCGAGCTCTTTTGCCTGGCGTGAGAGCTTGAGCACCTCTACCAGCCGCTCCTGGTTCAGGGGCTGGCCCTTTACCTCTCCCAGGAACTTGAACAGGTCCTCCATCTCCCCGGCCAGGAAGTGGAAGGCCCGCTCCCCGAAGTAAAAGGGGCAGTCGAAGTAGAAGCTGGGGGCTTTGTATGTGTGGGCGATGAGCTCACTGCTCTTGGCGTTGTTGTCGCAGGACTCGCCGTTGGAGACCACGGCGTCTATGGGCGGCGCCCATCCCTTGATGAAGAAGGCGGCGGCGATGCGGTGGACGGAGCACACCTCCGGAGTCAGGCCGAAGGACTTGGCGGCGGAGAGGAAGGTCTCCTGCTCCCCCAGCAGGACGGCGGTGGCGCAGGAGACCATGCTGATGTGGTAGGGCACCATGTCCATAGCATAGAAAATCTCGCAGGGCACCACATCGCTGGTGGTCGCCACCTTCTGTCCCCGCTCGTGGGCCTTGAGGATGTTTTCAAAATAGAGGGTCATGAGCTCGTAGTACATGCCGTCCCAGGGGGTGGTGGGCCTCTGGGCGCGGTGCTCCGCTATGGAGTTGAGGATGTTATAAGCCTGCTCCAGGCGGGAGGTATCGTAGGTCTCTGTTTTCATAAGCTGTCCTTCTCTGAGTCTGTGATGGGTATATTCTAATACGGGGTGTAGGCCCAGGGCAAGTTTGGGGCCACAGGTCGTTTAGCAGCTATTTTCCTTCCCACCCACCCGCCCGAGGACTATATTTGGGGGGCTTCGCCCCCCCAGACCCCTGGGGGTTCGGGGGCGTAGCCCCCGGAGTTATCTACCGGGCGGGTGGGTGGGAGAGAAGATGCTCGCTAAACGACATACAATCCTAGGGCGGCCGTTACCCCATGCTATACTGGGAGGCGTTATGCTGGGGGAGTCCTTTGCGCTGCTCTCCGCCCTGGCCTGGGCCACGGTGGGGGTGGTGATGGCCTTTCTGGTGCGGGGCATGGACCCCTTCGCCATAGTAGCGGTCCGCTTGCTGCTGGGTTCCCTGTTTCTGTCGCCGTTGCTACTGGTGATGGCTCTGGGTGGGGGGTTGGGCCCGCTGCCCTTGGGGCCGCTGGCCCTGCTGGTGGCCTCCGGCGTGTTGAGCCTGGGCATCGGAGACAGCCTGTATGTCAGTAGCCTGCCCCACATAGGGGTATCCCGTGCCCACCCCATCTCCATCACCCTCTTTCCCCTGTTTACCTTCATACTGGCGGCCACCCTGCTGGATGAGGCCATCACCCCATCTACCCTGGGTGGCTCCTTCCTGATAATTGCCGGTATCGTTATAGTGGTGCTCTCAGGCCGGGCCGCGCGGCAGGGCCCTGGGGCGGTGGGTGGGGGGCGGCGGGGGGTGGTGCTGGTGGTGGTGGCCGCCGCCCTGTGGGCGGTGGGCTTCGCCCTGCTCAAGCTGGGGGTGCATGATGTGGACCCGGTGGTTGCCGGCTATACCCGGCTGCTGGCCGGAGGGCTGTTCCTGGCAGGGCTGCTGCTGTGGCGCAGGCCCCGGCTGGGGCTGCGGTGGCGGGCGGGCCGCCAGTGGGCCGGGCTGGTGTGGATTGGGCTTATGACCGCTTTCTCCACCGGCCTGCTGGTGGTGCTGGCGGTGAAGTATGCCGGGGCGGCCAAGGTATCGGTGCTCACCTCCGTCTCCCCCCTGTTCGCCCTGCCCCTGGCCGTGCTGTTCCTGGGGGAGCGCCTGACATGGCGCACTGTGGCTGGCACGCTGCTGGCCCTCGCCGGGACCTACCTGGTGGTGAGCTAAGAGGACTATCTCAGCAGTACCAGATTCTTACTCACCAATTAGGTATAATCTCATCAGAGGGACCAAGGGGTAAACTCTAAGAGGGGTGAACTATGGCGAAGACCATTATTGAGCAGCCAGAGGTCCGGGAGTTTTTTGCCGGTGGGGTGGAGCGTCCGCGGAACCCCGAGGCCGAGCGTTACTTCCTGCTCATCAGTGAGAAGCACCGGGGGCGGTGGGGGGCCGGGGAGGTCAATCCGGTGCGGGAGGAGATGGCCGGCCCCTCTCTCGCGGCCCAGGAGGTGAAAGCCAAGGCCTTCTCCCTGGGGGCTAACCTGGTGGGCATAACTACCGTCACTCAGGACCATGTGTATCAGGGCAAGGAGGTACCCGAACGGTATCTCATCTCCCTGGCCATGGAGATGGACTTTGGCCGCATGGCAACCGCCCCCTCTCTGGGGTCCGGGGCCGAGGCGGCCCGGGTGTACTACGAACTGGGTGAGGTCACCATTCGGCTGGCCGAGTATATCCGGAGCATAGGCTACCACGCCTATGCCCACCACCCCTTAGGGGCCGGCCGTATGGTGCAGGTGCCCTACGCCATCGCCGTCGGTCTCGGTGAGCAGGGCCGCAATGGTATCCTGGTTACCCCCCAGTACGGGTGCCGGGTACGCCTGGCAGCGGTGACCACCGACCTGCCTCTGGCCACAGACCGGCCTCAGCAGTGGGGCATCGGCGCTTTCTGTGAGAAATGCCAGCGCTGCTTCCGGGCCTGCCCCGCGGGGGCCATACCTGCCCAGAGGAGCCTGGACCGGGGCATCAGCCACTATGTCATCCACTGGGAGAAGTGCCGTCCCTACTTCGACGCTCAGTACTCCTGTGCCATCTGCATCAAGGTGTGCCCCTTCAGCCGGAGACCTGACGCCCGGTTTCTGGACAAGGTGGCGGCGCTAAAGGGATAATCTCCCCACCGCCCCCCAGCCCGCTAAGAGGGCTATGCCGCCGCCGGGTGCTCCAGGTTGCTTAAGGTCTCCTGCTCCAGGG
>JAZGBK010000271.1:0-3934 GCA_036476365.1 Dehalococcoidia bacterium | reverse complement strand
GCAAGGTGGTGGGCTACCTGTGCAAATATGTCCCCGAGGAGATTATATATGCCAACGGTGCCCTCACCGTGCGGGTGCTGGGCAGCCGGGAGCCCCAGGATGTAAGCGAGACCCATATCTTCGGTATGTATTGCCCCTTTTGCCGGGACTGCCTGGCCCAGGGGCTCCAGGGGAAATACAACTACCTGGACGGGCTGGTCAACGCCCTCTCCTGTATTCATATCCGCCAGACCTATGATAGCTGGTGGCGGAACCTGCCCCTGGCCTACCACTACTATATGTTTATGCCGGCCCATGTGCAGAGCCGCCATGCCCAGGCCTGCCTGGTGGGAGACATGGGCGAGTTCCGACGCTCCCTGGAGGAGTGGACAGGGAAGCCCATCACCGAGGAGGGTCTGTGGCGGGCTATCCAGGTATATGATACCAACCGCTCCCTGTTGCGGCAGCTCTACGAGCTGAGGAAAGCACCCCATCCCCCCATCTCGGGAGCCGAGGTGATGGAGATAGTTATCGCCAGCCAGCTTATGGACAAGGGGGAACACAGCCGGCTGCTGGCGGAGCTGCTCCAGCAACTACCCCAGGCGGGGGAAGGGGTGAGGCCTGCGGTGAGACTGATGGTCCTGGGTAGCGAAAACGACGATACCGAGTTTCTGCGCCTGGTCGAGTCCCTGGACGCTACGGTGGTCATTGACGACCATTGCTGTGGCAGTCGCTATTTCTGGAACACGGTGGCCGCCGCCGACGGCTCCGCCAACGGTTCACCCGTGGAGGCGCTGGCCGCCCGCTACCTGAGCCGCCCCCCCTGTCCCCAAAAAGACCTGGTGGAGAGGCGGCGTTTTCAGCACATCCTTCAACTGGCCCAGGACTACCAGGTGCAGGGGGTGATGTTCACCCACCAGAAGTTCTGTGACCCCCACGAGTTTGACTTCCCTTCGCTCAAAGCCCTGCTGGAGGAGCAAGGCATCCCCACTCTCATGCTGGAGTTTGACGCTACCCTCCCCGGCGGTCAGTTCCGCACCCGGCTGGAGGCTTTCCTGGAGATGCTGGTCCTGGAGATAGTGTAAAGGAGCACCATGAGCACTTTAGCCAGATACGAGACCCGTCCCCTGGAGTGTTACCGTAAGGGGAAGGAGCTCCGGGAGGGCTACTACCAGAGGCTCTACCAGGCCAGGGAACAGGGGAAGGTCATCTGCGCCGGAATAGCCAACCGCTCCAGCGTGCTGCCAGCCTCTCTGGAGGGGTGCGAGCCGATGGAGTGCTCCAGCCACCTGCTCACTATAGGCAGCAACCGGGAGATGGCGACGGCCTGTGTCGAAGCCCTGGAAGCTCGTGGCTATCAGGGGGACTTCTGCGCCGGGATGAGGGTCTTTCTGGGGGCGATGTTCCTCAACCGCAGCCCGTGGGGTGAGTTCCTCAAACCCGACCTGGTGCTCCAGGTCCAGTATTGTGAGCCCCTGGCCAAGACCGCCCAGGTGCTGAGCGAGGAGATGTCCGTCCCCTACTTTTGCCTGGACCTGCCTGTGATTGTGAAGGAGAACAGGCAGGACTTCCACACCCGCTACTTCGTGGACCAGATGCTGGAAGCCATCGAGTGGATGGAGAGGGTCACCGGCAGGAGGTTCAGCGACGAAGCCCTTATTGAGGGGGTGAAGAACGAGTGGCGCTGCCTGGAGCTATGGGCCAGAATATGTGAGCTGAACAAGGCTATCCCCGCCCCCCTGGACCAGCGCACCCTTTTCTCCCTGAGCGCCCCGGTTAACATGATGCGGCACAGGGCGGAGGCCGTAACCTTCTATAAAGAGGTGTACGACGAGATACAGTGGCGTGTCCAGAACGGTATCGCCGCTGTGGCTACCGAGCGGTTCCGGCTCCTCCACGAGGGGCTGCAGGTGCTCTACTTCAACCAGGTGATGCGGTATCCCCAGAAGTACGGCGCCGTCTTTATCGGCTCCCACTTTGACCTGGCGCTGGGCAGTGCCTTTGAGCGCCGGGAGGACGGCTCCTGGAGTGTGATGGCCAGCCTGGAGGAGCGGGGGGTGGCGATGCGCACCCGGGAGGACGCCCTCAAGGCTGTGGCGGACTTCTTTCTCATTAACCCCACCTTCAATGGTTTCGCCCTCTCCTGGCGGGCGGAGGAGGTGGTCAAGGTAGCCCAGGACTGGCATGCCCAAGGGGTGGTCTTCCACATGGACCGGGGCTGCCAGGGGCTCACCGCTGGGGCTGCCGAGGCCAGGCTCCTTCTTCAGAAGGCTGGCATTCCCTCTATGGTGTATGAGGCGAGCTATGCCGACCCCCGGGGCTTTGCTGAGGTCCAGGTGCTTGACCGGCTGGACGCTTTTCTGGAGAGCGTGGGGCTGAAGCCTCTTGGCTGAGGCGCCCTGTCCCCTCAGGCTCCCCTCGTCGTTTACAGGGGGTGAGAGATGGAACTGAAGCAGGTATTCTCAGGGATTGCTATCGGCCAGCTCAAGGTGCGCAACCGCCTGGTGATGTCCCCCATGGGGATGATGTTTGATTCGGCTTATGTGGATGGCAAGTTCAGTCCGCAGGTGATCAACTTCTATGCGGAGCGGGCCAGGGGAGGGGCAGGCCTCATCCTGGTAAGTGCCGTGTTTTCTGACCCCCAGGG
This sequence comes from Dehalococcoidia bacterium, assembly GCA_036476365.1. Classification (GTDB taxonomy): domain Bacteria; phylum Chloroflexota; class Dehalococcoidia; order JACVQG01; family JAHKAY01; genus JASLQE01. The sequence continues at coordinate 1,308 of JAZGBK010000271.1, read as the reverse complement.
CCAGTCCTTTGTTCAGGGGTTCCATCCCTGGGAAGAGGAGTTTATTCCCGCCGCCCGGGAGCTGGCCGCTGCGGTCCACCGCTATGGGGCCAAAGTCGGCTTCCATCTCTTCCACGCCGGCTCCTACGGCCGCCCCGATATCATCGGCTCTCAGGCAGCCTCGGCCTCGGAGATAAGCAACTCCTGGACCCGGCAGACCTGCCGGGAGCTTGCCATCCCGGAGATAAAGGAGATAGTCAAGGGTTTCGCCCTGGCGGCGGCCAGAATCAAGGAGGCCGGCGTTGACTTGGTGGAGCTCAATGCCTACTCCGGCTACCTCCTCCGGGAGTTCCTATCCCCCCGGACGAATAAGAGGAGCGATGAGTACGGGGGGGGCATAGAGAACCGCTTCCGGCTCCTGGGGGAGGTGGTCCAGGCCATCCGGGATGAGGTGGGCCGGGAATACCCCCTGATGGTGAAAATCTCGGGGGACGAGTACCTCCAGGACGGCAACCACCTGGAGGAAGCCAAGTACATAGCCCGGCAGCTGGAGGCCCTGGGGGTGGACGCCCTGCATGTCTCACCGGCGGGGCACGATACCTCCCTGCCCCTGACCCCCGGGTTTGTGCCCAAGGGAGCTTTTCTGTATCTGGCCAAAGCGGTGAAGGATGTGGTGAATATCCCGGTCATCACCGCCCATGTGGGGGACATGTTCCTGGCGGAGAGGGTGCTGCGGGAGGGGCAGGCCGATATGATAGCCCTGGGCCGCTCTCTGCTGGCCGACCCCGAGATAGTCATCAAGGCCCAGGAGGGACGGCTGGAGGACATCCGGCCCTGTATCCGCTGCTGCCAGGGCTGCTACGACCGGGTGTTCACCTATATCTGGGGCACCGAGACGGAGCCGGTAACCTGTCTGCTCAACCCCGCCTGCGGCCGGGAGCGGGAGATGGAGATAAGGCCCGCCGCCAGGCAGAAACGGGTGATGGTGGTGGGCGGGGGCCCGGCGGGGCTGGAGGCGGCCCGGGTGCTGGCCCTGCGGGGCCACCAGGTATCCCTCTATGAGAAGGCACCCTATCTGGGCGGGCAGCTTCGCTATGCCTCCTCACCCCCCGGCAAGGAGGACTTCTCCAACGGCATAGACTATTTCTCCCGTCAGCTCAAAAAGCTAAGGGTGAAAGTCCGCCTGGGCCGGGAGGTAACCTCCCGCCTGGTGGAAAAAGAGGCGCCCGATGCCGTGGTCATAGCTACCGGGGCGGCGCCGGTTACGCCTCCTATTCCCGGGGCCAATGGTGAGAATGTGGTGCAGGCGTGGCAGGTCCTGGGTGGGGA
>JAZGBK010000270.1:0-5637 GCA_036476365.1 Dehalococcoidia bacterium | reverse complement strand
TCCTGGATAGCCCGCTGGGGCTGGCCCAGGTTGTCATAGGCGAGGCCCCGGTTGTTGTATGCCTGTCTGAACTCAGGGTTGAGGCGGATGGCCTCATCGTAGTCCTGGATGGCCCTCTGGGGCTGGCCCAGGTTAACGTAGATGGTACCCCGGTTGTAGTAGGCGTCGGCGTACTCATGGTCGAGCCGGATGGCCTCGTCCAGGTCCTGGATGGCCCTCTCATACTGGCCCAGGTTGAGGTACACAAGGCCCCGGTTGTTGTAGGCCTCGGCATCCTGGGGGTTGAGGCGGATGGCCTCGTCGTAGTCCTGGATGGCCCTCTCAAGCTGGCCCAGGTTGAGGTAGGCGTTGCCCCGGTTGTTGTAGGCCATGGCGAACTGGGGGTCGAGCCGGATGGCCTCATCGAAGTCCTGGATGGCCCGTTGGGTCTGGCCCAGGTTGAAGTAGGCGGTGCCCCGGTTGTTATAGGCCATGGCCATCTCCGGGTCCAGTTCTATGGCCTCGCTGTACTCGGATATGGCCTCATTCCACTTCCCCTCGTCGTCAAACTCCACGCCAGCATTGTAGTGCTGCTCGGCCTCGCTCAGTCCGCCACAGCCTGACAGCACCAGGGCCAGTGCGGCCAGCAGTACCACCAGCATGGAAAGCTTCATAGCGGCCTCCCTTCCCCACTTGTGCCACCATTATACCCCCACCCCGGCCTGTGGAACTCATATGCTATAATCCGGCTATGGAGAGGCTGGTCTCGGCCAAAGGCGGCACCGAGGACATCTCCCTGGATGTCACCCTCCGGCCCCGGCGGCTGGAGGAGTTCATCGGCCAGGAGAAGGTCAAGGAGACCCTGTCCATCGCCATGGAGGCCGCCCGGGGGCGGGGGGAGCCCCTGGACCACCTGCTCCTCTACGGCCCCCCCGGCCTGGGCAAGACCACCCTGGGCCACATCGTGGCCGCCGAGAGGGGGGTGGACATCCGGGTCACCTCCGGCCCGGCCATAGAGCGCCCCGGGGACCTGGCGGCCATCATCACCACTCTCCAGAAGGGGGATGTGCTCTTTATCGACGAAATCCACCGCCTGGGCAAGCCGGCCCAGGAGCGGCTGTATGCGGCCATGGAGGAATTCGTCCTGGACCTCACCCTGGGCAAGGGGCCGGGGGCCAGGGAGATACGCCTCCCCCTGCCCCCCTTTACCCTGGTGGGGGCCACCACCCGTTTCGCCCTGCTCAGCCCGCCGCTGCGGGACCGCTTCGGTGCCATATACCGGCTGGACTTCTACGACCTCCCGGCCATGGAGGCCATCGTGCGCCGCTCGGCGGCGGTGCTCAAGGTGGAGGCCGAGGCCGAGGGGCTGATGGAGATAGCCCGCCGCTCCCGGGGCACGCCTCGTGTAGCCAACCGCCTGCTGAAGCGGGTGCGGGACTTCGCCCAGGTCAGGGCCGATGGGGTGATAACACAGGAGGTGGCCGGGGAGGCCCTGCGGCAGCTTGAGGTGGACGCCTCTGGCCTGGACGAGATAGACCACCGGGTGCTGCGCACCATTATTGAGAAGTTTGACGGCGGCCCGGTGGGGCTGGAGACCATCGCCGCTGCCATCAGCGAGGAGTCCGATACCATCATGGACATCTACGAGCCCTACCTGCTCCAGTTAGGTTTCCTGGAGCGCACCCCCCGGGGCCGGGCGGCCACCCGCCTGGCCTACGAGCACCTGGGCCTCTCCCCCCGGAAGGGGCAGCAGGGCAGCCTGCTGTAGCTGGTCGTGGCCAACCTGCTGCTCCATACCTGCTGCGGCCCCTGCGCCACCTACACCGTGGAGCAGTGGCGGGGGGAGGGGCTGGGGGTGGCCGCCCTGTGGTTCAACCCCAACATCCACCCCCGGGGCGAGCACCTGAAACGCTGGCAGCGTATGGAGGTCTTGGCCCGTGCCCTGGAGCTGCCACTGGATATAAGGGAGGGGGAGGTAACCGACTATTTCCGCCTGGTGGGCCGGGACCGGGCCGGCCGCTGCGCCCATTGCTTCTCCCTGCGGCTGGGAGAGACTGCCCGGGCCGCCCGGGAGGGGGGCTTTGACGCCTTCTCCACCACCCTGCTCATCAGCCCCTACCAGAAGCACGACCTGCTGCGGGAGGTGGCCGATGAGGCCTCCCGCCGGCACCGCGTGCGCTTTCTCTACCGGGACCTGCGCCCCGGCTACCATGAGAGCCGCCAGCTTGCCCGGCGGCACGGCCTCTACCGGCAGAGCTACTGCGGCTGCATCTACAGCCTCCAAGAGCGGCTTGGGGGCCAGCCAGCCCGTGACGAGGGCGCTCTGGTGGTAGGCCGCAAGGTAATTTCTCGATAGCCGGGGATGCACCGTCTCTTCAAGTACGCCATCGCCCTGGCGGCGCTGGCGGTTGCAGTTCTGCCCTCTCCTGCCTGTACCCCGGACCGGGGGGTGGCGGTGGTGCGGGTGATAGACGGGGATACCATCGTCATCCAGGGTGGGGAGCGGGTGAGGTACATCGGCATTGACGCCCCGGAGCAGGACGAGCCCCTGGGGCCGGCGGCTACCCAGCTTAACCGGGAGCTGGTGGGGGGCAGGCGGGTGCGGCTGGAGCGGGATGTATCTGACCGGGACCGCTACCGGCGGCTACTGCGCTATGTGTATGTGGATGGAACCCTGGTTGAGGGGGAGCTGGTGAGGCAGGGTCTGGCCCGGGTCCGGGCCTATCCACCGGACACTAAATACCACCAGGAGCTATTGGAGCTGGAGGCGGAGGCTAAGGAGGCGGGGCGGGGGATGTGGGCCAGGTAGTTCTCAGCGCCTCTGCCGCTGGGGTGGTCGTGGTGTCTTCTGCTGGTGGTGCTGCTCAATCCGTGCCTTGAGGCGCTCCAGGGCAGCCTCGTAGTCGTTCAGCGCCTTCTCCAGCGCGCGGATGGCCCTGGGGGGCAGCGCCTTTGGCTGGCGCTCCGCGGCAGCGGGTGCCTGGGCTGCCGCAGGGCGTGGGGCGGGGGCTGCCGAAGACACCGGGGCCTCCTCCCGCAGGGCCTCTTCCTGTGGGGCTGCTCCTTCTCTCCGGCTCATGGCGGCTGCAGTCTTCGCTTTTTCCGCCGCCAATCTGGCCCGGTACTGGGCCAGATTCCGCTCCATGGCGGCGACGACCACGCGGCCGTCACCCCCCCGCTGCTCCACGGTGATGACCAGGTCGGCTGCCTTTTGTAGCTGTGCTTTCAGCCGTTCCCGCAGCTTTTCCGCCACCGCCACCTTACCCTTTTTCTCCAGCGCCTCAATCTCCTTCAGCCGGTTATCGCTGTGGCGCACCAGGGTGCGGGCATGGCTTTCGGGTGAGGGGGACAGGGCCAACTGTACCCGCTCCACCGTTCGCTTCACAGGGTACAGGGTCTCCTCGGGCACGGCCTGGAAGGAGGCCAGCACGGTACCGGTGCCCAGGAACAGGGCCACCACCAGCGATGCCATAGCGACGGACCAGCCCCGGAGGGGGAAGAAACGGCGGCGGCGCTCCTGGCGGTCGGCCAGGGCCGTCAGCAGCACCTGCCTGCCTGCCGCCCGGGCCACGGGGGAGGGTATGGGGGAAGCCAATGCCTGCTGTCTCATCACCGCTGCCGTGCGTAGCAGCGGCTCCAGTTCCGCCGCCTGCTCGGGGTAGCGGGACAGACATTCCTCAACCGTCTGGCCCTGGGCTATCAGACCCAGGCATTCATCCAGGATGTCTTCTATTCTGTGTCTCATGACTCTGTTGACATAATCTTTCTCAGATTTACCAGGGCGCTGTGCTGGAGGGCCTTCACGGCGACCAGGCTCTTCTTCATGGCCTGGGCGGTCTCGGCGGTGGACAGCTCGGCGCCGAAGCGCAGGTTGATGACCTCCTGCTGGGCGGGGGTGAGCTGGGCCACTGCCCGGCGTACCTCCTCATGCTGCACCGCTTTTATCGCCTCCTCCTCGGCGCTGGGCAGTGGGTCGGGGTCGGATGCCTGCTCCAGGTAGCGTCGCTGCGAGGCTGCCCGGCGGTGGTGGTCTATCACCAGGTTGCGGGCGATGCGGAAGAGCCACGCCGAGAAGGGCACCCCCCGCCACCGGAAGGAGCCCAAAGACTCTATCGCCTTGAGGAACACCCGGGAGCTCAGGTCCTCCGCTTCCTCCTGGCTGCCTATCTTGAAGAAGATAAAGCGGTATATCTTGTTAAAGAACTCCTCGTATATCTCGGCCCAGGCCTGGGACTCTCCCCGGCGGGCCCTGGTTATCAGGTCCTGTTCGGACAAGGCCAGTCCCTTTGCTAACGAAATTTCCCAGACCATTCTAATATAAGAACGCATGACAAGGGAAGATGGTGAGGGGTGGCGGCCTGTGCTAAAATCAAATCTGATGGGGGAGGCCATGACAGCCTATAAAGTGCGTCCCATGCGCATAGAGGATGTCCCTCAGGCGGTGGAGATTGAGCGTGAGGCTTTTCCCACTCAATGGCCGCCGACACCTTTTAAGCGGGAGCTCCAGAACCGGCTGGCCCACTACCTGGTGGTGTGCAATGAGGGTGAGGTGTGGGAGGCCCCTCCCCGGCGGGGCTTACCCCTGCTGCTGGGCAGGCTGGGCCGGCTGCTGACCCGGCGCCAGCCACCATCTCCGCACAGCCATCATGACCAGCCCTTCCTCGTGGGTTCAGCGGGCTTCTGGCGACTGTATGACGAGGCGCACATCACCACCATTGCAGTGAGGGAAAGCCACCGGCGCCAGGGGCTGGGGGAGCTGCTGCTCCATGCCTGTATAGAGCTGGCTGTATCCCTGCGCTCCCGGGTGGTGACCCTGGAGGTGCGGGCTTCTAACCACAGTGCCCAGACGCTGTACGAGAAGTACGGCTTTCAGCGGTCGGGGGTGAGGCGGGGTTACTACACCGATAACAACGAGGACGCCATCATAATGACCACGGATGCCCTGGACTCCCCCTCTTTCCGGGAGCGCTTCCAGCGGCTGAAGCAGGACCTGGCCCACCGTATGAACATCGCACTATCCGCCGAGGGGTGGCCCTTGGCCTGATGCCCGTTTCTTCAAGGTGGTCCTGTGGGTGATGGGGGGTGGTGGCCTACTTGCGGCTGTCCAGCAGGTCGAAGAAGCCCTCCAACTTGTCCTTCGTCTCGTCGTCGGAGACAAAGGTGGGGTCACAGGTGTCCATGTCCACCACCATGGTGGGCAAATCGGTCTCATCCCGCAGGGCGTCCTTCACGCTGCGTATGGCGGCGCACCCCTGGCGGCATCCGGAGCCGGCCCAGTAGATGGCGCCGTCCGCCTTCTGAGATACGGCATCCTCCAGCACCGCCTGCTGCAGGCCGTGGGCCAGCGGCCCGGCGTTCTGCCGCCCCGTGGGGTTGGCTAGCACCCGGCTGGCCAGGGTGAGCAGGGGCTGGGAGAAGTCCCACCTCACCTCTCCCCAATGGGCGCTGGTGGGCTCGCCCACCATCATGGCACCCCGCTCCCTTTCCATCCAGTCCAGTACTTTCCAGTTGTGGCTGGGTGGGGCGTAGATGGAGAGCAGGCGGTAGCGTTCCCGCCTGCCGTCCCCGTCCCCCTGCGCCGCGGTGGCCTTGATTTCGTCCCGCACCAGGGTCATGTAGTCCACGCCCTCCGGGGTACCCAGGAAGTTGCGCATAATG
>JAZGBK010000027.1:0-13496 GCA_036476365.1 Dehalococcoidia bacterium | reverse complement strand
CAGTCGGAGTGCTTCACCGGTGCCCCATTCGTCCGCTACTGGCTCCATAACGGCATGCTCCAGATGGGCCAGGAGAAGATGAGCAAGTCCCTGGGCAACATATTGACGGTGCCGGAGGTGCTGGCGCGCTACAGCGCCGATGCCCTACGGCTGTTCGTGCTGGGTTCCCACTACCACACGCCCCTCACCTATAGCCTGGAGGCCCTGGAGGCCGCCCAGAGGGGGGCGGAGCGGCTGGTGGGGGCCGCCAGGGGCGGCCCCCGGGTGGGCCGGGGCCGGGGGGTGATAGGCGACCCCTTCCGCCAGCATTTTATGGAGGTCATGGACGACGACTTCAACACCCCCCAGGCGCTGGCCGTGCTCTTTGACCTGGCCCGGGACATCAACCGGGCCCGGGACGAGGGGCTGGACGCCGAGGAGGGCCGGGGCGCCCTACTGGAGCTATCGGAAGTGTTAGGGCTTACCCTGGAGGAGGCCCGCCCCGACATGCCCGCCGACCCTTTCATCGAGGCCCTGGTGCAGCTCCGCCAGGAGCTGCGGGAGGCCAAGCAGTATTCCCTGGCTGACGAGGTCCGCTCCCGCCTATCCGGCATGGGCGTGGCCCTGGAGGACAACCCCCAGGGCACCGTGTGGAAGTACCGTAAGCAGTAGGGAGGTAGCCCTCCCTCCCCCTCATAGGGTATAATCCGTATAGGATGGAGAAAGCCGGTTTCGCCCTCATCGGGCTCGGCGTGGTATGGGGATGTCCGGTGCCGCCGAAATCCTGGCCTACGGCACCGCCGTTGTAGTTGAATAGGAAGCTTTGTTAGCTGAGTAGGAAGGAGGCAGAATGAGCCATAGCCGGGAAGAGGTGCTCTCCCTTCTCCAGCAGGCCGAAGTGGCAACGGTGGCCACCGTATCCGGGGACAAGATGCGCACCCGGATGATGCACTTCGCTACTGACGGCGACTTCCATATATACCTGGCCACCATGAAGGGGGACCCCAAGACCCTGCAGATGACCCATCACCCTGCCCTATCTTTGCTGGTTCATTTCCCCGCCCCGGAGTTCAGCGATTCCCAGGAGATTGAGTTCACCGGGGTGCCCCGTATCGTCCGGGACCCCCGGGAGCGACAGAAGGCCTTGGAACTCACCGCCACCAGGTCGCCGGTGGTCAAGTACCTCATGGATACCGGCAACGCCGATGCCCTGGAGTGCATCCGGGTGGAGCCCCAGCTCATCAAGATGCGGGTGTTCCGGGAAATCATCCAGGGCCTGCCGCCCACGGTGATTGACTTCCCGGGCAGCGAAGAGGTGGTCAACGAGTGGGGGCTGCTGAAGCACAAGGTGGCCAACTGGTACCGGGAGCTGCGCCCCTCTTTCCTTACCGCCGCCCTGGTCCCCCTGCTGCTGGGGGGTGCGGTGGCCTTCTCCCAACTGGGAGGCACACTTCACTGGGGATACTTCCTCCTCACCCTGCTGGCGGGGCTCCTCATCCATGCCGGGGCCAATACCATCAACGACTACTTTGACCACAAGAGCGGCAACGACGAGGCCAACCGAGAGTTCGTGCGCCCCTTCAGCGGCGGCAGCCGGCTCATCCAGTTGGGCCTGCTCACCCCGGTGGAGGTGCTGGGCTTAGCCCTGTTCTGCTTCCTGGCCTCTGGAGCCATAGGGCTCTACCTGGCCTGGGCCCGGGGGCCGCTGGTGCTGGTGCTGGGGGTGGTGGGGATGCTCTCCGCCTTCTTCTACACCGCACGCCCCTTCTACTGGGCCAAGCGGGGGGTGGGGGAGCTGCTGGTGGGGCTCAACTTCGGTCCCCTCATGGCCCTGGGCGCTTACTATGTGCAGACCCAGAGCTTTAGCTGGTCACCGGTGGTGGCCGCCCTGCCCGTGGGCCTGCTCATCGCCGCCGTCCTATACATAAACGAGTTCCCCGACTACGCCGCCGATAAGGCGGTGGGCAAGAACACACTGGTGGTGCGGCTGGGGCTGCGGCGTGCTGTGGTGCCCTTCGCCGTCACCATGGTGGCCGCCAACATGGCCGTCATCGGCGGCATCGCCCTGGACTATTTGCCCCTGGCCGCCCTGCTGGCCCTGGTGGCCCTGCCCGCCTCGGGCATGGCCATCCGCTACGCCGCTACCTACTACGGCCGGTCCTTTGACATGGCCCCGGCCAACGCCCTGACCATCACCGGGCACCTGGCAGTGGGGCTGGCCCTCACCTGGGCCTTCGCCTATCAGGGTGCCGGCCGGGAGGGGTGGGGGGTGGTGGCCGTGCTGGGGGCCGCCTTCCTGGGCTTCATCGCCTACATGTACTGGCATGTGGAGCGCCAGAAGCGCATCTTCCACGGCCTCAAAGAGGTGGTGGAAGAGAAGTAGCAGCAGTACCCTAACCTGAAGCCACAGTAACGGGCAGGCCCCGGCGGGCCGAAAGCAGCCGGGCGGCGGAGGCGCCGGGGGCGGCGATTTCCAGGTAGCCGCTGCTGCCCATGAGGGCCACCAGCTCTTCACCCGCCTGGTAGTGGGAACTCAGACCCTCAATCCGTCGCCCCGATATCTCTATCCTTATGGGGCCCGACGGCAGGTCTTTCTGCCTGATGTTGGTGATGAGGTTGCCGAAGCGGTCTATGTGGATGACCCGGCCCCGCACCTCCCCACCCACTGCCTCCACCGGGGGCAGCGGGAGCTTCACCATGTCGGCCACCGGCCGGCCCATGTCCTGGGGGGACACCCCCAGAGAGAGGTGAGCGGCGGCGGGGGCGAAGATGTCCCGGCCGTGGAAGGTGGCCGACACCTCCTCCCGCCAGTATTGGGGCTGGGTTAGCTCATAGGCCTGGTATTCACTCCCCTTCAGCGCCAGGCTCAGCAGGCCGTTGTCCGGGGCCACGAAGAGGGCATCGGGGGTCTGCACCACCAGGGGCCGGCGCCCGGTGCCCACCCCGGGGTCCACCACCGCCACATGGATGGTGCCCGGGGGAAAGTAAGGGCAGGTGGCGGCCAGGACGAAGGCCCCGTCCAGAATGTCCTGTGGCTCCACCTGGTGGCTGATGTCCACCAGCAACGCCTGCGGGTTGATGCCCAGGATGACGCCCTTCATGGCGGCGGCGTACTCGCCGGGGCCGAAGTCGGTGGTCAGGGTTATTATGGTGGGCAACCTCACCCCCTGAGCCCTCCGATTGGGCTTTGCCCGTCGGAGTCCGATGAATCGGACCTCTCCCTCAAGGGAGAGGGGGGAAATTGGAATATATTATCTTGGGGGATACCCCCCAGGCCCCCATATCAGTCCTTACCCCGTTGATGAAGGCTCTTTCCTTCTTCTTTCCATCCATCGTGTAATCCATTCGGGGCTGCCCGGTCAGCGGAAGGTGACCCGGTCTCCTGTCCCCAGGCCATGTGTCTCAAAGAAGCCCCGGTTCACCTCCAGGGCGTAGCGGTAGGGGTGGGCCGGTGCCCGGCTCTGCTCGTCCAGGGGCTCCATATCCAGGATGTCCACGATTTCCCCCTCTGCCGAGACGAACGCGATGGATAGGGGTATATAGGTGTTCTTCATGTAGAAGGGCACCTGCACCGTGCCCCCGAAGTCAAAGAGCATGCCCCTGTCCGGGGGCAGGTGGCGGCGGAACATGAGGCCCCGCAGGAGCTTCTCCGTGGTATCGGCCACCTCGGCGGTCACGGCCACGGCCTGGCCCGAGGCACCCTGTATGGTGATGTGGGCTACCGTGGCCGCCGGTGCCGGAGCAGCCGTTGGTATCGGAGCGAGCGTGGGTGCCGGTGCCGGGGTGGGTGGCGCCTTTTGGGCGCAGCCGGCCGCAGCTATCGCCAGCAAGGCTACCACGGTGGCGCTGGCCCTCACCAGGTTTGATGAGCGCATGGCAGGGGCTAAACCACCCCCTCCTGCCGCAAGGCCTCAATCTCTTCAGGGCTGATGCTGCACACCCGGGACAGCACCTCGTCGGTGTGCTGGCCCATCTCCGGGGCGGGGCGGTGGAGCTGGGCGGGGGTCTCGGCGAACTTCAGGGGGAAGCCCACGAACTTGGTGGGGCCCAGCGTGGGGTGGTCATAGTCTATGACATAGTCGTTCTCCACCACCTGGGGGTCGTCCACCAGGTCAGGTACATCGTTTATGCGGCTCCAGAATATGTCCGGGTAGTGGCGCAGCCGCGCCTCCCACTCGTGGCGGGGGCGCTGGGCGAAGACCGAGTCCAGAATGGTGATGAGCTCCTGGGCGTTCTGGGTGCGGCTGGTGAAATCGGCGAAGCGGGGGTCGTGGGCCAGCTCCTGCTCCCCCAGGGCCTCGCACAGGGTGAACCAGTACTTGCGCCCGGCGTAGTGGCCCAGGACGAGCCACTTGCCGTCCTGGCACTGGTACCAGTTGTAGGTGGGGTTGGCGGAATGACGGCGGCCATAGCGAGGGATTTCCTTGCCGCCCATCAGGTAGTTGGTGATGGTGAAGCCGCCCTGAAGGGCGACCATGGCCCCCAGCATGGAGCCTTTTACCTCCTGGGCCACCCCCAGCCGCTCCCGGGCCAGCAGGGCGGCCAGGGCACCGTAGGCCAGGGTGACGGCCGTCATCTGGTCGGCGATGCCCACGGGTGCCATGATGGGGGGCATGCCCGGCTCACCGGCGGACATCATCATGCCGCTGCGGGCCATGGCGGTGAGGTCCAGCCCCCGCATATTCCGGTCCGGCCCGTTGTGGCCGAAGACGGTGGAGGTGATATAAACCAGCCTGGGGTTTAGCCCCTTCAGTGTCTGGTGGTCCAGGCCCAGCGCGGCCACCGCCTTGGGGCGGTAGTTGGTGAGGAAGACATCCGCTTTCTCCACCAGCCTGTACATCACCTGGCGGCCCTTCTCCTGCCGCAGGTCCAGGGTGATGCCCAGCTTGTTGCGGTTGTGGTGCTCAAAGGCGGGGATGTGGCCGCTGGGTAGCTGTAGGTTCATGCCGTGCCAGTGGGTGCCCAGGCGCACCGGGTCACCCTTGCCCGGCTCCTCCACCTTGATGACCTCGGCGCCCAGGTCGCCCAGCATGGCGCAGGCCACCGGCCCCACCTGCCCCGCCGACCACTCTATAACACGGATGCCTTGCAGTATCATTGGTCGCCTCCGTAGGTGTTAGAAAGGCCCTGGCACGCGCTTTCAGGTTGTTGCTATGAGGTAAGTATAGCCGTCTGCGCCCCGGTGTCAAGGCGGTGATGATGCGTTGCTGCTGTGCTATAATCGGACACGAATACACAAAGGAGGTGGGTTTTGGAGGTACTGTTTATCTGCCGTGATGCCCTGGAGAACTCCATGGTCTCCAACTTGGCGGTGGCTACGGAGATGAGAAAGAGCGGCACCGATGTGGGGGTGCTCTTCACCCAGGAGGCCCTGGCGGCTCTCACCGGGCAGACAGCCGACTGGTCGCCGCTGCTGCGGGACCGGGACACCCGGACTACCATCGCCAAGGGTGCCACCCGGCTGGGCATCCCCTGGTCTGCCAAGGACCCCCGGTGGACGGTCCCCGGTCAGGTGCTGACCGCTGCCAAGGCGGCTGGGGTATCGCTGCTGGCCTGTCCTCTATGGACGGAGATGCTGGAGGCCAGGGGGAAGCTGCCTCCGGAGATAGGCTATTTGGAGCTCCCGGCGGCTCTCCAGGCCATCCGGGAGGCCAAGGTCGTCATCGGTAGCTTCTAAACCAAAGGAAAACGAGGAGGGACAATCATGGCTTCTGGCAAATGGCAGAAGGTGCCGGGTTTTGACTTCAAGGACATTTTCTACGACAAGAGGTACCGAGAAAATGGGGCCGCCGCGGCCCGCATCCTGGTCAACCGCCCCGAGACTTATAACTCCTTCACCGGCGACACCACGGTGGAGATAGGCATGGCCCTGAGCGATGCCAGCCATGACACCATGGTGGGGGTGGTGGTGGTCAGCGGGGTGGGCGACCACTTCGGCAGCGGCGGCGATGTCAACTGGGAGCAGGCCGGCGGCCTGAGGGGCACCCAGTTCCAGAAAGGCATCGATGACTTCATCAGGATGTGCCGCAAGCCCATAATCGCCATGGTCAAGGGCTACTGCATAGGGGGCAGTCACCATTTCGCCTACATGTGCGACTTCACCATTGCCGCCGATGACTCTGTCTTCGGCCAGAACGGGGCCCGGGTGGGTAGCCCCGCCGACGGATACTATCTGCCCTATCTGGCCCGGGTAGTGGGTGCCAAGAAGGCCCGGGAGATATGGATGTTCGCCCGCCGCTATACGGCCCAGGAGGCCGTGCAACTGGGTCTGGCCAACAAAGTGGTGCCCCGGGCCAAACTGGAGGAAGAGGTGGACAGCTGGTGCGACGAGCTGCTCGCCCTCTCCCCGGACTGTATAGAGGTGTATAAGGCCACCTTTGACCATGATATTGAGTATCTGGCCGGGATGTCCGGCATGCACCAGAGGCTGATGATTCCCTGGTGGCACGACAGCCCGGACCTCAAAGAAGCGGGCAACGCCTTTGTGGAGCGGCGGGACCCGGACTTCTGGCAATACCGCCAGGCCCGTAAGGAGACCCAGAAGGCCCGCCAGAAGTAGGCGGGTGTCCGGGTGCGAGGGGTGGAAGTGACGCCGCCCCTGCTCCCTTATGTGAGGCTATTAGAGGGCCGGCCCAACCGGGTGAGGATGGAGAGGGTGGTGGGGGCGCTATCCTCCCGGGGGGGCTGGCCAGTGAGGCGGTCTACCACCATGTGGTAGAACTGGACCGGGGGCCAGGTAGCCTCTAAGCCTGGGGGTAAAAGTATGTCCTACCCTTCTCCCGGGCCAGGGCGAGCAGCAGGTCATCCCAGGTCGCCGGGGGCAGGACCACCTCTGGCTTCCTGCTCAGGGTCAGGGCGTCGGTCGGACACTCGGAGACGCAGAGGCCGCAGCCGAGGCAGCGGCTGGTGTTGACTACCGCCTTCTCGTCCTGGTTCATGGATATGGTCTTGGTAGGGCAGATGGCAAGGCAGGCCTCACATCCGGTGCAGGACTCTGCCTCCACCCCCGCCCAGAAGCTGGACCGGGGCATGGACTCCGGGCTATAGTCCAGTATCTCAAGGGCCTGCATCCAGGCGCAGCAGCAGGGGCAGCACTGGCACATGATGGATGCGTGTTGCTGCACATTCAGTGTAATGCGCACCAGCCCGGCGTCCTCGCCCCGCTGGATGGACTTGAGGGCTTCTTCCTGGGTTATCTCACGGCCAAGGTCGTTATCCAGGCAGTATTCCGCCAGGGGGGAGTAGACCAGGCAGATATCATCCACGGGCTGAGAGCAGCCCTTGCCCTGCAGCTTCTGCCCGGCACGGCAGCGGCAGGCGCAGAGGGCAATCTTGTTGGACTCCTTCACGATTTCCGAGGCCCGCTCCCAGGGGGTAGCCTCCACGTTTATAGGGATGTTATGCTCCACCGGGTTTATCTGGCGGTTATGGGTATGGGAGGTGGCTATGTCCTGTAGCAGCGTGGGGAGGTAGCTCTCCCCGTCCTCGGCGTGCTCGTGGTTGCCCAGGACCTTCATCTGGAACTTGTTGGTGCCGGACATATAGGGCATCATACCGTAGCGCCGGCTGCCGCGGTCGCCTTCCCTGAAGATGAGGCCCTGGTAGCTCATCCTCTCCAGTAAGGACTCTATCTGATTGGGGTCCGCCCCGGTCCGGGCCGCTATCTCCTGGGTGGATTCCACCTGTGGCCTCAGGCCCAGGGCTATCTGTGCTTCCTGCTCGGAGAACAGCCTCTCCAGGATTCTCAGCTCCGCCCCGCTCTCCGTGTGGGGGAAACCCATGGGGTGATGGTGAAAGTGCTGGCGTAGCTGGTGATAGACCTCTGCGTGCATCCTGTCCTCCCATGTATTTCGGTATGGATATTTGCCCTATGGCCCTATGGAATGAGGAAAACCCTCTTCCTGGACTGTGTGTTTTACAGGGACTTCCCGGCACTACTCCCGGTAGGGGCGGTTTATGTGCCGATTGTGGACTTCTTCAGTCCGGCTGTCAAGCCTGTCGGGTGAGGTCGTTTGCCAACCATTCTTGGCCCGCCCACCCGCCCGGTATATTGGTTCGGGGGGCCTGGGGGCTCAGGTGTGAAGCTCCACCACATCGCCGTCCTGGGGCTGCTAGCCCCGGGGCACGCGCTGGCCGCTGAACTTGCCCGAGCCCCACACCTGCACATACTTGAGGCGGCGCAGGAAGTCCTTGTGGATGGAGGCGGCTACCTCCTCCACGGTGTCGCCCCGGCGCAGGATGACCGGCTGAGTCATATCCGGCGGCTGGCCGGGGGCCTTGGTGTACACCCGGACGATGTCCAGGGCCTGAAACAGGCGTCGTCTCAGCTCCTCCAGCCCGCTGCCGGTATCGGTAGAGACGGCTATCATGTGGAAGCGGCCCCCGTACTTGGCCTCCAGGTGTTTGAATGACTCGGCAGCGCCGGGGAAGTCGGCCTTGGTGGCTGCTATCAGGGTGTTCTCACGGGAGGGGTCCAGCCTCCGGTCGGCCAGGTCGTCCAGCACCTGGGCCATCTGCGCCGCCGGGTCCTGGCTCAGGTCCAGCACTATGAGTACCAGGTCGGCCCGGCGCAGCAGCAGTGAGAGACCGGCGTGGGCATCCTTGTAGGTGACGGCGGGGGCGTCCACCAGTTGGATAGAGATATTCTCGAACTCCATCATCCCGGGCAGGGGCTCCTGGGTGGTGAAGGGGTAATCGGCCACCCGGGGCGAGGCGCTGGTGAGGGCCGATAGAAGCTGGGACTTGCCTGAGTTGGGCCGCCCGGCCAGCACCACCTGTCCGGCGCCTTCCCGGCGCACCAGGAAGGGGTCCGCCCGCCCCCCGGGGCCTCCCCGCTGCTCCGCCTCCTGGGAGAGCTTGGCCATGCGGGCACGCAGGTCCGCCCGCAGCTTGTCGGTGCCCTTGTGCTTGGGCATGATGGCCATCATCTCCTCCAGGGCGTCAATGCGCTCGGAGGTGCTCCTGGCCTGGCGGAAGCGTTTCTCAGCCTCGTGGTACTGCGGCGGCAGGTTAGCTGGCACCGGTGTATCCTCCTGCCTCCATTTTAGGGTTGTGGCGCGGCCGGTTCAATCGGGGGCCAGCTCCCGTAGCTGGCCCACTGCGGAGGCTGCGCTGGCGAAGCCCATCCCCGTCAGCAGCTGGGCCAGTGCGGTCTCCATGTCGGAGAAGATGTCCGGGCCGTGGCGCATGAGGGCAGTGCCCACCTGCACTGCTGACGCCCCCGCCAGCAGGAACTCCAGGGCGTCCTGGGCATTGCTTACCCCTCCGGAGCCGATGATGGTCAGGCGGCCGGCGGTGGCCTGGTGCAGGACCCGCACATTGGCCAGGGCCATGGGCTTGATGGCGGGACCGGCCAGCTCACCCACCCCGCCCTGGGCTGCCAGTACCGCCTGGCCGCTGGCAGCCACCCCCAGGGCGGCCGATGCCGGGGCCACCGCCACCAGGAAGTCCACCCCCGCCCTCATGGCCGCCCCGGCCACCGCCTCCACATTCAAATAGTCCAGGTAGATGGGCAGCTTGGCCCCCAGGGGGCAGGAGACCTTTTCCCGTACCTCGGCCATCACCCTCTCCGAAAGCCGGACATTGTAGCCCAAGAGGCGGCTATCCGGAGTGGCCCGGCAGGAGAGGTCCAGCATCACCAGGTCGGCACCGTTACCGGCCACATGGCTGGCGGTCTCCACGAAGTCCTCGGCGGCAGTGGCTGTAACGCAGGCCATCACCGGTTTGCCGCCCTGGCGGGCCTGGCTCAGCAGTGCGGCGGCCTCCCCCTGGCTGACCACCCCCACTCCCGGGGAGCGCAGGGAGCCCCCGTGGAACTCGAAATAGTTGGGACTGGGTGGCCAGGGGTGGGGTTGCCGGGCTATGGGTGGGGTGACTACCGCCCCTACTCGGGAGCGGGGCAGGGCGACCAGTTGCGCCGCACTGAGGCCCCGTGTCTCTGGGGCGTTCATCAGGCAGGGGTTGATGCTGATGCTGCCTATGTTGCAGGACAGGTCCACGGCCATGTTGCTTCTCCTTGCCCTGAATCTATCCCCTTCCTGTCTGTCTGTCAAGCAGCCTGGCTGGGGTTGCCAAATGTCACCCCGCTCCATAGAATGGCCTTACTGCTATCGTTGAGCAGCGAAAACTGATTGACATAAAGGAGGCCAGCTATGCTTTCTGCCAGGGAGAAGCAGGTCCTGGAGGCTGTCTCCGGACGGCGGGCCCGGGAGCATGTGGCGGCCCAGGTGGCTATAGGGGAGAAGGTGTCCGGCAGCTCCCAGGAGCAGCAGGCCGCCCGGCTGGTCCAAGAGGCCCTATCGCCCTATGTGGACACCTGTGAGCTGGAGGGGGTGCCGGTTACTGGATACCTGCGAAAGGGTGCCTCCCTACGTCTGCTGTCCCCACCGGGGGGTGAGGTGGCCTGCGAGGTGAACCCTCTGACCGCCTCCGGCCGGGGCGAGGTGGTGCTGAGGGATGCCGGTAACGGTACCCGGGCCGACTATGCCCGGGGTGGGGAGTGGCAGGGCCGGGCCGTGCTGGTGACCAACGACGCCGCCCGCCGGGGCGCTATGCTCACCCACCTGGCCCTGGAGGCCAAGTACCAGGGGGCGGCCTGCCTCATCTATCACCTCCCCGGCATGAGGGAGGATGTCATCCCCATCTGGCCGGTGGATGTGGCCCTCCCCGTCCTCAGTATCAGCAACCGGGAAGCTGCCCGGCTTCATCGCCTGCTCTCCGAGGGCGATGAGACGCGGGTGTCCTTTGAGGCCAGCCTGGAGGAGTACCGGTCCACCACCTACAATGTGGTGGGCACCGTCCGGGGCAGCCGCTACCCGGAGGAGGTGGTGTACCTCACCGGCCACTACGATAACTGGTTCCTGGGGGCCAACGATAACGCCGCCACGGTGGCCTGCCTGCTGGAGGCGGCCCGGGCGCTAAGGGGATACCGCCCCCGGCGTACCCTGCGCTTCGTGGCCTGGGGCTCCGAGGAGTCCGGTGCTCCCGTGGGGGAGTGGGGCCTCTACGGGCTTGTGGGCTCCTACGGCTACGGTGAGGCCCACCGCCGGGAGATAGCCGGGGATGGCAAGGAGCTGGCCGTAGCCATGGTCAACGGCGAAATGATGGGGTTTACCCCCCGCACCCACATCCAGTGCACCCCGGAGATGCAGCTGCTGGGGCACGATGTGGCTGCCAATCTGGGGGAGCACCTGCGGGCGAGCGGCCCCTCTCATAACTGGACTCTCAGCGACCACCTGTGTTTCCATGCCCTGGGGCTGCCCCTGGTCTATCTCATCCCCGCCCGCGACCTGGGCTCCGGCCGCCGCTCCCCCTACTGGCAGGTGTACCATACCCAGGCCGATAACATGGAGACTGTAAGCCAGCAGGCCCTGGAGGAGAACTCCCGGCTCATGGCCCTGCTCCTGATGCGACTGGACCGGGCGGCTATGCCGTATTCAATGGACTCCCTGGCCCACACCGCCCTGCAGGGCACCGCGCACCTCCCCAACGGGCGGGGGCTGCGCCGGGCGCTGGCCCAGGCCCGGCGGGCCTGCCGGGGTGGGGGCCGGGGGGAGGTGCTGAGGCGTTGCCGCCGGCTGGCGGGGCTACTCAACCGGCATATCTACGCCATGGACCGGCCCTTCGGACTCAAGCTCCCCCTCATGGCGGAGCGTATCGCCCGGCTCAAGGAGGCGGCCCATATCCTGGAACTGGAGGGGGATGTGGGGCGGGCACGGTCGGTGCTGATGAGTCTGGCCGACTTCAACACCGCCACCAGTTTCAGCCCGGAGGTGGTGGCTAAGGTACAGGGAGTGCGCCGCACCAACCCGGTGCTGAGCACCCTGGTCCTGCTGGAGGAGGACTGGTCCGAGGTGCTGGCCTGCCTGGAGGAGAACAGGCCGCTGCCCCGCACCGTGGCCGCCTTGAGGGCTAAGATAGATGACCACCAGGAGCTCCTGGGGCTGTGGGCCCGCCAGTTGGAGCAGGCCCTGGAACAGGTGCGATAGATGGCTCTGGGGGGCCTGGGGGTGAAGCCTCCCAGATATAATTCGCGGGCGGGAGGGTGGGGAAGACGCTGCTTGCTAAATAGTGCCCCTCAATCAGGTTTGACGGGGTGGTGGGGAGGGGTGGCGCAGGACGGCGAACATAGAGGCTGCCATGAGAAGGATGACGGAGAAGATGATGAAGACGATGGTATAGCTTCCCGTGCGGTCGAATACCCATCCGGCGAAGACAGGGGAGAAAAAGGTGCCTACGCCGTAGACCACCCCCATAATCCCCCGCAGGGTGGCGTAGCTGCGGCGTCCGAAGAAGTCCCCTATCATTGACCAGTTGAGGGGTGTGGTCCCCATGGTGATAGCCATCCCGATGGGGAAGGCGTAAAGGGCTGCGGTGGACTGGCTCATTGTCAGTCCCATCATCCCCACCACGGTGGCCAGGATGCCCAGGGCGCACAGCAGGGGCTTGCTCCACCGGTCTCCCATCCAGCCCATCGCCAGGGTGGTAGCGACATTGATGAGGGCGAAAAGGCTCACCATATATGAAGCAGAAGCCTCGTTCATCCCCTTCCATACCAGGATAGGCACGAGATGAACGGCCAGGGCGACGGTAACCAGTAGCCTCAGGGTGATGCTGAGGGTCAGCAGCCAGTAGTTAAAGGTCTTCAGGGCTTCCCTTAAAGAGAAGTCCACATCCCAGACCATATGGCTTGCGGAGTTGCGTTCTGCGGTGAGACTATCTTGCGGCGGTCTGCCGTCCGGGCGAAGCCCCCGGTCTTCGGGAGAGCGGACCATGGGTATCGCCGCCGGCAGGGCCACTATCAGAATGAGGATGCCAGCGACGACGGCCCCGGTGCGCCAGCCGAAGCTAAGTATCAGATACGCCAGCACCGGAGCCATGATTACCCCGCCCACGCTTCCCGCAGCGGTGATGATGGCAAACCCGGTGGCCCGGCGCCGGATGAACCAGCTGTTGACTGCCGTGGATACCGGGTGGTAAAACCCGGAGTTGAACCCCACGGAGATGACCAAGACATAGATAAGAAAAAAGGTCAGGAAGCTGTGCGCCGTAGCCAGCAGGATGAAGCCGACCCCGGCCATGATAACCCCGCCCACAATCACCGGTCGGGGGCCGAACCGGTCAATGAGCCGCCCTACTATAGGACCCTCGGCCCCGCCCTGGAGGCGGGTGGCCCCGTAGAGCAGGGAAACGGCGGCGCTGCTGACCCCCAGGTCACGCTTGATGGGGAGGAAGAAGACGGTAAAGCTGTGGTATAGAATGCCGGTGCCCACGGCGGAGATTATCGAGCCCATAATCACAATCCACCAGCCGTAGAACATCCGGCTTCCCGTCCGGTTCCAGTAGCGGTTTACCTCAGTCTCCTCTCTCAGCGGCGGTTCTATCTGGGGCCTGGCCCAAAAGGTCTGATAATAACATCAGCACGCCGGGGTGTCAAACCTGGCCCGCACCAGTGGTCCAACATTCATTCTGGTTCCCACCCACCCGCCCGAGGACTTATATGGGGGGCAGGAAGTAAA
>JAZGBK010000269.1:0-7617 GCA_036476365.1 Dehalococcoidia bacterium | reverse complement strand
AAGAGCACGCTTAGCAGAAGAAAGGCGTTTGACCAGCCATAACTGGTAATAAAGCCTTCGGCGATGGGGGCGAAGAAGCCGCCGACGCCGGCCCCTGCCACCACTACCCCCATCAGCAAGCCCCTTCTTTTCTCAAACCAGCGCTGAGTAGTGGCTGCGGGTATGGTGAAGGTAGCCCCTGTGCCAAACCCGATGATGCCGTAGGCGACGAGGAAAAGGGTCAGGTCCTCTATCCGGCTGGCCATGGCAAACCCGAGGCCGATGGTGACGGCGGCCACGGCGGTAGCCCACCGCGGCCCACGGCGGTCGGCGAGTCGACCCAGAAGGATGGAGCCGGGGACATAGGTGAGGAGCATGACGGTGAAGGCCAGGGAGACCTGGCTCCGGCTCCAGTCAAAGTGGGCTTCCAGGGGATTAACGAAGACAGTAAAGGTGAAAAAGACACCACCGTTGACAATGGTGACAATTAGGCAGGACAGGATTACTACCCAGGGGTATATCCGCTGCCGGCTATATCTCATAGGGCATCAATGACCTCCAACCTGCACTCGTACAGTGTGGCCAAAAGGCCTCCCCCCGTCAATCTTTGTGGTCTGGCCTTGACAAAACCCGAGGCGGTGGTATAATTCTGACACTCTCGGGTGGTCCGAGCGTGGAGGCTGGTGGTGGCTGCCGGGGGCCTGAGTAGGGGCGACCTGAAAAGGCGACTCGCAGTCGGGGGGTGCCAGGGAAACGCAAGGGTTACCCGGGAGCCTTTTTGTGCCTCCGGCGTCGTCGCCTGGGGGCGGGGGCCTTCTCTTCTACGGCTTGGTCTACGGCCTGGGCCGTGGCCGTCTCCTGCTTCAGTAGGGCGATGAAGGGAAGGTTGCGGAACTTCTCCTGGTAGTCCAGCCCGTAGCCCACCACGAACTCGTCGGGGATTTCAATGCCCACATAGGCCAGCGGCACATCCACTATGCGGCGCACCCGTTTGTCCAGCAGGGTGCACACGGCCAGGCTGGCCGGCTCCCGGGCCTTGAGGAGGTTGAGGATATAGCTCAGGGTCATGCCTGTATCCACGATGTCTTCTACCATGATGACATGGCGGCCGGCTACGCTGTGCTCCAGGTCCTTGGTTATCCTCACCCCCCCTGTCTCCTCTGAGGAGTAATAGGAGATGGCCATGAAGTCCACATCCATGGGGATGGATATGTTGCGCACCAGGTCGGCCATGAAGCAGAAGACCCCGCGTAGCACCCCCACCAGCAGAGGGTTGCGGTCGGCGTAGTCCCGGGATATCTGGCGGGCCAGCTCCATCACCCGGCGCTGTATCTGCTGGCTGCTGAGGAGCACCTTGCCCACTCCATGCCCCTTGGCCTCGGCCAGAGGCCCGTAGCCGTACTTGGCCAGCAGCCGCTCGTAGTCCCTCTTGTATAGCAGGCGGATTTTTATCTCCGGATAAAGCTCTTTGAGGCGGCGCAGCTTGCGGTTCTTCTCCTTGACGGAGCTCTGCTTGAGGGTGGTGAGCTCCACGAACATATCCATGGCAGGCAGATAGAAATCTGGGGTGAACATCTGGGTGGTCCTCTCCCCCTCCCAGCGCAGGGCGAAGGAGCGGGGCTCGTAGAGCCACTCAATCCCGTAGAAGTCCAGGAGGTGGGCGAAGTCATCCTCGCTGGGGTGGGCAAAGGACGCCGGCCGGGCCAGATGAGAGGAAACAGTGGCTACCGGCGGTTGCTGGCCGGCACGCCCGTGTCGGCGGCGACCCTTGAGCGCCTGGAGGAGCCGGGACTTGTCCAGGGCCACACCGCACAGGGCGGCTATGGCGGACAGGAAGTCCGTATCCCCCTCGCTGAACTGACGGCGTTCCTTGGTGTAGAGCCGCACCGAGCCGACGGTGGTTCCCTGGATAGCCAGGGGCACGGCCAGGATGGACACAATACGCTCTCTGGCGGCTACCTGGGGATACTGCACCCGGGGGTCGGTGGCGGCGTCCAGCACGCTCACAGTCTTGCCCTCCAGGACCTCCGGCAGGCTGCGCTCGGCGTCCATTACCCCTTTGTGCAGGTAGGAGTCGCTGAGCCCCCACGAGGCGCCGTGGACCAGCCGCCTCTGGCTGGAGTCCAGGACCATGATAGAGCACGCACTGGCCGTCAGCGCCCGGGCGGCGGCCTGGGCCACATTCTGCAGGACCTCTTTCACGGGCAGTGAAGAGTTCACCGCCTCGGTGGCTTCACGGATGGCCTGGTGGTAGCGGTAGCTCGGAGCCTTCATGGTCTGTCCGTAGCCAGTATAGCACATGCAGCCGGCGCGCCTTACGCTACGGGAGGTGGGGGTGCTATAATGGCTGCCTGGGGGGGGGGGGGTGTCTGAGTTGGAGGCAGGAGGGCTTTGGCACACCTTGTGGAAATAGGGCCCGGCATCTACCAGGTGCATACGGGGGTGGGGCGGGAGGGCAGTGTGTCCGGTGTGTTCCTGGTGGATGGTAAGAAGGCGGCGCTGGTGGAGACAGGCCCGGCCATCCTGGCTCCCTATGTGCTGGAGGCGGTGGACGGCTGGCGGGGCGGCCGCCGGGGCATTGGTTACATAATCCCCACCCATCTCCACCTGGACCACGGTGGTGGGGCCGGTGCCCTGTCCCGGGAGCTGCCCCAGGCCACGGTGGTGGCCCACTACCGCTCCGCCCACCACCTGGTGGACCCTTCCCGCCTCATCCCCGGCACCCGGCAAGCGTGGGGGGAGCACTACGAAGAGGAGTATGGCCCCATTTTGCCGGTGCCTCGGGAGCGGGTGTTGCCCGTGAGTGACGGGGAGCGGCTGGACCTGGGGGGCCGGGTGCTGGAGGTGGTGTTCACACCCGGCCATGCCTCCCACCACCTGTCCCTGTGGGAGCCGGTGGCCCGGGCCGTCTTCTGTGGGGAGGCCCTGGGCAGCTATTTGAGACATAGGGGGGTGGTGGTGCCCACCGTGGCCCTGCCTGTGTTTGACCTGGAGCAGGCCTTGAGCAGCATGGACCGCATCCTGGCCTTAAGGCCGGAGCTGCTGATATTCTCCCAGGGGGGCCCCTCTCGGCAGGTGGCTGAGGTAGCCAGCCAGGCCCGGGAGGTTACCCTGGCCGTTGCCAGCCAGGTGCAGGAGGCTATGAAACAGGGCCTGGGGGAGGCGGAGGTGGTGGCCCGGCTGAGGTGCTACCATCAGGAGCAGCTTATCCGTCTCTGCGGCCGGGCGGGCGAGGGTCTTAGCCCGGAAGAAGAGCTATGGCCCGGCTACTATGAGCAGATGGCTGCTGGGATGGTGGCCTATTTCAGGCGGCGAGGGATGGGATAGGCCTACGGCGGAGGCTCCGGCGTTTCCTGGAGCACGGCCCTGGCCTGGGGGGCCACGGAGAGGGGCACCATTACACTCACCTGGCCCAGGCCGTCCACGGTGATGCCCACCACGGGGCCCACACTCTCGTAGCTCAGCAACACCGGTATGTCGGCAGCCTCCAGCCGCAACTTGACCACTTGGGCCTCCAGCTGGCCGCTGGCCACATATACCGTCTCCAGGTTTTTAGCGGCACCCATGGTTTGGGCTACATTATACCAGGATTCTGTGCCAGACTACTTGCCAAGCTGGCATTTAGGGTTTATACTATAGGCCAGGTTTGCAGTACAGGTTACCCGGTATCCCCAGATCCCTTTTCCCTTGTCCCCAGGACTCGGCTGACCTTACTCATGCCAATTTTTGCAGAGAGGAGGTGATGCAGTGAGTTTTGAGGACAAGAGCCTTACCTGTGTAGAGTGCGGCGCGGAGTTCGTCTTCTCCGCCGATGAGCAGCAGAGCTTTGCTGCCCGTGGGTACACCAACGAACCCAAGCGCTGTGCTAACTGCCGGGAATCTCGCAGGTCCCAGCGCACCGGTTATTCCGGCGGCGATGGCGGCTACGGGATGAGACGGCAGATGTACCCGGCGGTCTGCGCCCGTTGCGGCGCAGAGACCCAGGTGCCCTTTGAGCCCCGTGGTATCCGGCCCGTGTATTGCAGCGCATGCTACCAGAGCGTACGCCCTAGCGGCGGCGGCGGCGGCGGCGGCGGCGGCGGTGGCGGCCGGCGGTAAGCACATAGAGCAGCCATAAAGAAGGGGCCGGAGCAATCCGGCCCCTTTGGTTTGTGGGGGCTGCCCTTGAAGGGGTGCTCAGAACCCCGGCAGCTTCTCTAGGCGCTGCCTCATGCCGTCAGCGGAGAGCAGGCCTATCCGAATCTCCCGCACTATGCCGTTGGCGTCGATGAAGATGTGGGTGGGCAGCCCGGCCAGGCGGTACTCGGTGGCCACCCGGCTGCCGGGGTCTATGCCGATAGAGAAGGTAAAGCCATTACGGTTGACGTACTCGGCGGCGGTCTCGGGGGCCTCCCCGAAGTCTATGGCCAGCAGGAAGACGTCCTGGCCCTTCACCTCCTGCCACACCTCCTGGATATCGGGCATCTCGGCCCGGCACGGGGGGCACCAGGTGGCCCAGAAGTTGAGCCACACCCGCTGGCCCCGGTGCTCACTGAGCCTGAAGGTGCCCGCCTCCGGCTCCCCCTGGGCGGGGATGCGGAAGTAGGTGACCTCAAAGTCGGGGGCGGGCTGGCCCACCTGGGGGGCAGGCCCGGTGGGCACCCCACCCACATAGGGTACCGGCAGCCAGCTCTCCCCTTCCCCGCCCCAATTCCAGTTGAAGGCCACCACCACCCCCAGGATGAGGACGCCGATGGCGGCGGTGAGGCCCACATCCCGCAGCAGGGTGTGCCGCCGTCCCTCAGGCGTAGCTATGGAGGCCCCCCAGGAAGTAGTTGCCGAAATAGGTGAAGAGCACAGCGGCAAAGCCCACGAGGAGCAGGATGCTGCTCCGGGTCCCCCGCCACCCGGCAACCAGACGGGCGTGGAGGTAGCCCCCGTAGATGAGCCAGGCTACCAGGGAGGCGGTCTCCTTGGGGTCCCAGCCCCAGTAGCGGCCCCAGGCGATATCGGCCCACAGGGCCCCCAGCACTATAGTCAGGGTCATGAGGGGGAAGCCGACGATAATCGCTCGGTAGCCCA
The DNA here is from genome assembly GCA_036476365.1 of Dehalococcoidia bacterium. Classification (GTDB taxonomy): domain Bacteria; phylum Chloroflexota; class Dehalococcoidia; order JACVQG01; family JAHKAY01; genus JASLQE01. The sequence continues at coordinate 2,577 of JAZGBK010000269.1, read as the reverse complement.
GGTCGTCCAGCAGGCCGGAGGAGGGCAGCCAGCTCACTCGGTCCCGGCGCTGGAACAGGTAGAGGACGGCGGTGCCGAAGGCGATGGCGAAGGTGCCGTAGGCTATCATGGCCACCGCCACATGGATGGTGAGCAGCAGGCTCTGCTGCAGGGCGGGCACCAGGGGCAGCGCCCGTGAGGGCAGGCTGTAGGCGTAGAGCAGGAAGAACACCGCCACCGGCACCACCAGCGCCCCCAGCACCTTGAAGCGGTAGCGGCGCTGGAAGTAGAGCAGGGCAGCCACAATCCCCCAGCTCCAGGCCTGGGAGTACTCATACATGTTGGAGAAGGGGCCGTGGCCGGTGGCCACCCAGCGGAATGTCATGGATAGGGTGAGGAACACCAGCCCCAGGATGGCCATCATGGTAGCGAAGCGCCCCGGCTCCCATGCCTGCAAGGTCTCCCCGGGGGCGGCTTCCCCCCCGGCCACCACCCCCTGCCGGGCCAGCCGCCTCATCCTGGTTGCATACCATAGGTAGAATACAGCGGACACCCCCAGGCTGATGAGGGCCGCCATGAACATAAAGGGTTCCATCTTGGCCATCTTATGCCTCCTTGCCCTGGCCCAGGGCCTGGCTTAACTCGCTGGCCAGCCCCTCCAGCTCTGAGGTGACGGCGTAGCTGCGGGAGGAGATAGTGCGCAGTACTACTTCGGTCTTCCCGCGCTCGCCCCGCCAGCAGCGTGCCCATAGCTGCCGGTGGGGGAAGTAAAACACCAGCGACATCCCCAGCACGAAGAGCCCCGAGGAAATCCATATTAGCAGGTTCCCCGGGTCCTTGCTCACCTGGAAGCCGGAGAACTGCTTTTCCCGGACGAAGGTGAAGGTGTAGCCCAGAAGCGGCTCCGGCTGGCCCTGGCTGACGGTCTTCACGGCGAGCGGGGTGCGTGAGCCGGTGCGGTACAGCTCCAGGCGCACCTGTCCGGCCTTCAGTAACGGGTCAGCATAGCCCGAGGTCGGCCCCACCACGTACACTTCCGTGTCGCTGCCGGGGTCGCTGCCGGGGAGGTTGAACAGGCCCAGGGGGCGCTGAAAGGGTTCTTTCCCGGAGACCCAGCCCAGGGCCACGGCATCGTTGAATACCAGCCGGTCATCGGAGTCATGGACCTCCATCACCACCGCCGGTCCGTAAAACGCCTGATAGAAGCGGATACCATTGTATCTCAGGGGGTGGTTCACCCGGATGGTGGCCCGCCGCACCTCCTGGCCCGCTTCGTAGAGCACCACCTCGCTGCGGTAGTCCTTGGGCGGGCCCTCGGGCCAGTACTCGTCCACGAAGGAGAGCACCTTCAGGGAGAGGCCGGTGTCCTGGCCCACCTCCCTCACCGAGCCCTCGGGCACCATAAGGGCGTTGAGCCGGAAGCCATAGGTGCTGCCGATGATGTAGGCGGCGATGAACAGGACGATGCTCAGGTGCACCAGGTAGGTGCCCAGCCGGAAATGGCGGTTCTTGTCCCCGGCCACAAAGATGGCCTCGGGGTGGTTTTCCCGCAGCACTCGGTAGCGGTGGCGGCGCAGGACACGCTGCACCGCCGCCTCCACCTGTTCGGGACTGAGCCGGGGCGACGAAAGCTGGACCCGGTTGCTACCGGTCTCGTAAAGCTGCGGGGGCAAAGTAACCCTGAGCTGGGTTACGCTACGCCATACACTGGGCCAGCGGTTGAGCGTACACACCACGATGTTGACCACCAGCAGCAGGCCCGCGCCCAGGAACCAGGGGGAATGGAAGACATCAAACAGCCACAGTCTGTGCAGGGGCCCGGCCCACAGGCCAAAGCGCTCCCGTGCGGGGTTATTCAGCCACCATTGGTAGTCGGCGGGGTCGGCCTTTACCTCCGGCGGCACCTGCATTATCAGGGCACCCAGCACGGAGAGCCCGGTGAGCACCAGAATAAGGATGAGGGCCAGGCGCACCGAGCAGAAGAAGCGCCATACCCGGCGGGCCACAGCGTTCACCACACCCCTCTATATGGCTCCCCAGTAGAAGTACCGGGGGATGAGGATGAACATGTTGGTGAGCATGAGCAGCCCTATGAATATGAGGAGTAGGCCGCTGAAGATAGTCACCCAGCGCTGGTAGCGCTGGATGCGGCGCAGGGCCTTCAGGGCGGGGTTGAGGGCCACGGCGGTGGCCAGGAAGGGGATGGCCAGCCCGGCGGAATAGGCCACCAGCAGGTAGGTGCCCTGCCAGATGGAGTCCCTGAGGGCCGCCAGGCCGATGATGCCCGCCAGCACCGGGCCGATGCACGGCGTCCAGCCGGCGGCGAAGATGGTGCCGGTGAAGAAGGAGCGGGGGTAGCCGGGGCCGCCACCCCGGGGGAAGCCTCCGCGCACCTCCCGGTCCAGCAGCGGCATCCGCCACACCCCCATGGTGTGAAAGCCCATGAATATGAGGATAGCGCCGCCCCCGATGCGGATATAGGACAGATAGCCCTGTACCAGGTAGCCCATCAGCCCCACCGATACCCACAGGAAGAGGAAGACGGCGGAGAAGCCCAGCACAAAGGACAGTGCGTTGAACATCACCAGCGCCCTGTCC
>JAZGBK010000268.1:0-4292 GCA_036476365.1 Dehalococcoidia bacterium | reverse complement strand
GGGCTTCAATACACGCTTCCATGGCTTCCTTGATATTCTGTGCCCTTCAGAAAGGGACCGCCTCAAGTGGGGGAGTAGTCGGCCGACAGAGCACGCACCCCATCCATCACGGGCCAGGATTCTGCGCAGCGCAGTGTCTGGTGGAAAGTCAGAGCCAGCCGGTGTTTGCACGGGTGTCCAGGGCCGTGGCGCACATAGTCGGTGCAGGCACAATGGCCGTTGCGGACCTCGTAGTACTTGAGGCCGTCCTCCGACCCCACCCGATAATGGTCATCCCCCAGGGATAGGACGGGCCGAAGCAGGACCAGGAAGGCAGCCTTTTCCAGGCGAGAGGTCAGATGTGGGTTGTCTCGGCTGGCCCTATGTACCAGCTCGCGCAATTGACCGATAGTCGGTTCTCTTATTTCCAAGACGGCACCCCCGATTACTAAAGGTTATGCTTGTCCAGAGAGATCAGCTGTGACGGGCCCTGGTGGCCATTGTCCCGGGACGGCGAAAATTGGTGGCTGACGCGGGATGTGCCTCCCAGATTGAGCAGGGCGGTGAGCAGGTTGGGGAGGCTTCGGCCCTCAATGTGCCCGTCAGACCCGTGGGCCGGGGGTGTCGGCCGCTTGGACCCCTCAAAACGGGACCAGGCATCGTGCCAGGCCCGGTTGAGGCACAGGCCGAGAGCGTTGGGGCGCTCCTGTGACACCTTCTCCAGCAGCATGCCTCCATCCCAACGTTTCTGCCATGCCTCTTGATAGCGAAACTCCCTGGCGTATCCCCAGGCGCAGATAGTGCCCTGGGCTGACAAGATGGAGACGAAAGCCTGGTAGTGCTCATCGGCCTCAACGACCACTGCGGACGGAAACAGCGGACACGTGTCTGACAGCAGGTCAGACGAGGCATCCAGGGATTCTGACACCGTCGCCTCTTCGTGCTGGCTGTTGCTGCCGGGCTCCGGGGCTGTCATTCCCTTGTCCATCTCCAGGGCACGGCGTTCCATCTCGATCTTGAATGCTTCGTGCGCCGCCTCCCTGCCAAACCTCCTGAGGATGATGCCGCGGTCAGCCAGCCCCTTGAAGCAGCTCTCCCCCACGAAGTAGTAGCGGTCCGAGGCCACATCCTTTAAGGAGTGCAGGGTTCGCGGCTGTGTGGAGCCACAGGCGTCGCAGCGAGCGTCGGCTCGGTCGCGCACCGTGCGGGCAAGGCGGACCAGGCTCTTGCCCCGAGCGAACTCGTCTAGCTTCTGTTCATAGCTTGGCATGATTCCTCCCTCTCATTGGTTGGCTTCGTTTCGCAAAAAGTGTCTTTCACCAGCTCGCACTGGCTGCAAGCATCAAACGATGTGGCTGTGCCGGAACGCTGGCAGAACAGCTTCAGCCAGGGACACGCCCGGCCCTCGAGCCTGGGCAGGTCCACCCCTACCCACTGTGCTTCCTCCACACCTGGGGCGACTATGTCTTGCACCCCGGAGGCCTGGCGGGCCAGTTGGATGTCACGCCGGAAGTGGGCCACGGAGTACCTGGGGTCTTCTGCCTTCCGGTCCTGGGCATGGGCCAGCCACTCCTCGGGCTCCTGGCTCTCCGTGGCCGCCACTACGTACCAGCTGGGCTCCTCCAGCAGGATAGCGTCAACGTTGACGTTTTCTTCCTCGGTGGTGCGGGTGAAGAACACCCTCCACACCAAGGCATATTTCTGGGCTTGCCGCAGGCTGATGTCGAAGCGGCGGGCGATGGCCTCCAGGCTGCGGTCGCCGTAGGTGCTGCGCTGCTGAGCTTCATAGAGGATGGCCGCCTGCATCAGCCAGGAGCGCTTGCCAAAGGTTCTGGCATATGAGAACCCCTCTACGAGCTGTTCGTCGCTGAGGTAAGGCAACGCCTGGAGAAGCTGGGAGAGGGAATCCTCGGCCAGATTGAGCAGCTGGAACAGAGAGGGGACATCCAGGTCCGGATCGTGCAGACGGCGCATGACCTGCTCACCGGTATTGCTGTCCACTACGCGGATGCCTTCCGGGGAGCGACACAGGAGCCAACGGCCCTCATGCAAGTTTCGGTGGCAGCTACGGCACAAGGTCATCAGGTTGGCCTCGTTGTGCACCGCCGGCTCCCTGGTGCCGCCCATGCGGCGGGGGACCACGTGATGGCGGTCGAGGCCCCGAGTCGAGCCGCATATTTCGCAGACCTCTGTCATCGGTGCCTCACTTACCAAAACATCTGGCTGTGTCGACCTCATCCATGCCTGTGGTGATATTATAAGTCTCAGGGGCCTACTTGTCAAGTGCCTGGGGCTCCTGCTAAGGTGATAGTGGCCCCTCAGGCGTGGAAACGGTCAATGGAGGCATAGATGATTCAGAGCCGGTTGCGCGAACTAATAGCCGCCAAGGGCCGCCGAGAGCGGCGAAGAATCACCTACGACGATATTCGCGCTCAGACAGGTGTCAATAAGAATACCCTAACAAGGCTGGCCAACGACCGAGCAGACTTGGTTGCCATATCCACCATTGACCGCCTTTGTGCTTACTTTGTTTGCCAGCCAGGAGACCTGCTCATCTACCTACCCGATAGCGAAGATTCCTGATCTGTCCAGACTGTCGGAGTAGGCAGCGCCGCGGTAGGGGGCTACTCTTGCCGGGAGGTATCCCGGTCTTACACATGGAGCTTGGGCATGAACCTTCGAGGGGCGCCAAGCTGTCGCCGAAACCGGTACAGAACTTGCGTTCTGACCCAGATTGTGGCATAAAGCTGGATTTCCCGTATCAAAACAAGGCCTCAGATATGGTTCCTATGGTAGAATAGCTTCAAAAGAGGAGCCAACTGGAGGAACCCAATGGGTGAAAAGGCCCTGGCGGCACTGAAGCTACAATTTGAAAGGCCGCTGAGGTTGGAGTTCCACGGGGCCAGGATCACCTCGGATGCAGGGCAGCTGGCCTGCCGGGAACTGGACGGGGCGTTGGGACTGACGGAGGCGGCGCCGACCTATTTGCGGAGACCCGGGGCGGCCGCAACGTGCAGCATGAGCTGGTTCCCCTGCTGAGGCAATCGGTGTGTGGCCGCCTGGCGGGGTACGAGGACACCAATGATGCGGTGAGGCTGGCCAGGGACCCTGCTATGCAAGTGGTGGTCGGCCGGCGGGCCCTGGAGGAACAGGCGGCTAGCACCAACACCCTGAGCCGATTTGAAACCGAAGTCCTTGTTACCAGGGAAAGCCTTAGAGGTCTGGAGTAACTCAATGCTCAGTGGATGGACGGGGCCATGACCCGCACCAAGCACCGCCGGGTCATCCTGGACATGGATAGCTCCGAGAGCCCGGTGTATGGGGGCCAGGAAGGGGCCGCCTACAACGGCCACTTTGGCTGTGTTTGCTATCACCCCCTCTTCGTCTTCAACCAGTTCGGCGACTGTGAAGGCGCTATGTTGCGGCCAGGGAACGTCCATAGCGCCCACGGCTGGCAGGCGGTGTTGGAGCCCATCGTGGCCTGCCCTGCCCGGTGGCCTTTGAGCCCTCACAGGTAGAGTTCCTCCTCACCCTCGGGGGCCAACTGGCCGTAGCCATAGATAAGTCCCGGCTCCAGGAGAAGGTCACGCAGATGGCCGTCCTGGAGGAGCGAGAGCGGATAGCCTGGGAGATGCCCGTTATAGACTATCTCCCTCGAGAGAGCTGTTGGCAACAGAACGGTGATAGGGCGATATGAGTAGATATTTGGTGGTCCACGAACTAAGCCATATTCCAAGGGTGTTCGGGGTAGTGTCAAATGCTTGACAATGTTGACATAAAGGGGTAACTAAGATTGCCCATGTCCTGTCCTAAAGATGGGGGCCGCCTCAGTCAAGAGCAAGGCACAACGGCAGATAGGCTCGTACGGTAACTGAAACCTGAAGTGTCTTGAGCCCGCCGCCCCATCAGAGTGATATCCACTTATAGCGCAATATCATTGATATTGCATCGTCCAGGTGCGCAACCTGCAAGGCCGATACGATTAGCCTCTCCCCCCGGGATAGGCGCCGGCCGGCCCGCCAGGTCGCCACCGGGGTGGAGCCCTACACCCACCAGACAAGGCTGGGGTAGGGGTTTGGTAGAAGGCAGCCGGGCCCGTAGTGGGCCAGGCTCCCTTTTTTTGCCCCGGGGCGGTGGGTTCTACGGCCAGGGTTAAGGGTTATCCCCCCTGCGGATGACCACTAGGTCATCCCCGCCCCGCCTCCCCCATGGTTACCCGGGTGCCCCGCTTGCCGCTTTCCGGCCTCATGGCCGCCGCTTTTCTTGTCCCTCTTAGGCTGACAGGCCTGCCTACGTACCCCGGTTAGTCCCGT
>JAZGBK010000267.1:0-2908 GCA_036476365.1 Dehalococcoidia bacterium | reverse complement strand
GCATCACCTTTCCTGCCCGCCCGCCCTTCCTCCCGGTAGATAGTGCCCGCGGCGCACCCCTGCGAGCTCCCGGCTGCCTTTGACGGTAGGTCTTCAGCTTTGATACAATGGACTGTTGTGGTGAATCTGTCCAGGAGGCACTGATGGCGAGGAAGAAGACCGTTGACCCGGCTACTATAGAGCTACTGGAGCTTGCCCAGCAGAAGGGCATCTCCACCGCCTTTGACCGGGAGGAGGTAATAAAACCATGCCCCATAGGCCGGGACGGGAGCTGCTGTAAGCACTGCTTCATGGGCCCGTGCCGTATAGTGGGAAAGACCACCACCGGCATCTGCGGGGCTACCCACGAGGTGGTGCAGGCCCGTAACCTGGCCCGCATGATTGCCGCCGGCTCGGCGGCCCACTCGGACCACGGCCGTAACATGGCCCTCACCCTGCTGGCCTGGGGCAAAGGGGTGGCCCCCGGCTTCGGCGTCAAGGACGAGGCCAAGCTCAGGAAGATAGCCGGCCTGGTGGGGGTGGATACAGATGGCAAGTCCACCCAGGAGCTGGCGGTGGCGGTGGCCGAGAAGGCCCTGGAGGATATGTCACGCCAGGAGGAGGACGGCGAACTCTATTTCCTGAAGCGGGCCCCGGAAAAGCGCCTGGAGCTGTGGCGTCGGCTGGGTATCGCCCCCCGGGGCATTGACCGGGAGGTGGTGGAGGCCATGCACCGCACCACTATGGGCGTGGACCAGGACCCGGAGCACATCCTTAACCATGCCATGCGGGTGGCCTTGGCCGATGGCTGGGGCGGCTCCATGTGGGCCACCGATATCTCCGACATCCTCTTCAGCACCCCTTCCCCGGTGAGCTCCTACTCCAATGTGGGTGTGCTCAAGGATGACCATGTGAATGTGGTCATCCACGGCCACGAGCCCCTGCTGCCCTCCGTTATGACCGAGATGAGGGACGACCCGGAGTTGGTGAAGTACGCTCAGTCCAAGGGGGCCAAGGGGATAAACCTGGTGGGGGTGTGCTGCAGCGGCAACGAGCTGCTCATGCGCTATGGGGTGCCCCTGGCGGGCAACTTCCTCCAGTCCGAGCTTATTATCGCCACCGGTGCTGTGGAGGCCATGGTGGTGGACTACCAGTGCGTCATGGAGGGCATCCAGCAGGCGGCGGAGCAGACCCACACCAAGATAATCACCACCTCGCCCAAGGCCAGGATAGAGGGGGCCGCCCACATTGAGTTCGACGAGCACCGCGCCCCGGAGATTGCCAAGCTCATCCTGCGCACCGCCATAGATAACTTCCCCAACCGTAAGGTGAAGGCCACCATCCCGGATGTGGTGGACCCCCTGGTGGCCGGCTTCTCCCACGAGTACCTGGCCTATATGCAGGGAGGCGTCTTCCGGGAGTCCTTCCGGCCCCTGAACGATGCCGTGATGCAGGGCCGGATACGGGGTGGGGCTGGGGTGGTGGGCTGCAACAACCCCCATGTGACCCACGACGAGGTCATCACCCAGGTCATCAAGGAGCTAATCAGGAACGATGTTATTGTCATCACCACGGGGTGCAACGGGGCGGCCTGCGCCAAGCACGGCCTGCTTACCCCCGAGGTGATGAGCTACGCCGGACCCGGTCTGCGGGAGGTATGCGAGGCCATAGGCATTCCGCCGGTGCTGCATATGGGCTCCTGTGCCGATAACTCCCGCATCCTCACCGTGCTCTCCCAGATGGCTACCGAGGGCGGCCTGGGGGAGGACATCAGCGACCTGCCGGTGGTGGGCCTGGCCCCGGAGTGGATGTCCGAGAAGGCGCTGTGCATCGGCACTTACTTCGTGGCCTCGGGCGTTTACACCATCTTCGGGGTAGGCTCGCCGGTGGCGGGCAGCGAGGAGACGGCCCGGCTCATCAGTGAGGGCTGGGAGAGTCAGACCGGGGGCAAGCTGGAGTTTGAGACGGACACGGACAAGATGATACAGAAGACCCTGGCCCATATTGACGCCAAGCGGGCCGCTCTGAAGCTGCCGGAGTACGACCCCACCCGCTTCGCCAGGACCGAGAGCTACCTGCCCGCCGACTACCTGAGCTTTGAGGAGTTCCGCCAGGGCAAGTACAGCCTGAAGGGCTAATCAGCCCCGCTCCCCTGTATCCTCCTCCCCATGCAATAGGGATGTGCGAAACTCGCTGACTAATTCTCAGGGTGCTATCTGAGTATTGACATTTAAGTAGTCAGTCAGATTCTGCCATCCATAAGCTATTTCCTCATATTCCCTAATCCCGATTCTTACCAGTCTTGAACGGGTCTCCTGACCACCCATTTTTTCATAGAACTTACGGTATGGATTACGGGTCAATACCCACAGAATCATGGACGGCATATTCAGTAACGTCAACTCTGTTGATGCACGACGAAATAGCGCAGTTCCTATGCCTTTAGCCTGGTAATCCTTAATGACATACATGGAGTATAATTCTCCTTTGTATATAGGGTCACCGGTTCTCTCAGGCCCCCCGGCGACAAACCCGATTCCCTTCCCTTGGTCATCTTCGGCAAGGTAAACGAAGTGTGATTCATGCATTTCGGTGAGAATATCTAGCCAAAAATTGTGTTGCTTTTCATGAGTCAAACTATCTAAATATTCTGCACTGATGATTCCCCGATAGGTTGTTTGCCAGCTACTAACATGCACCTGAGCAATACTTGAAGCATCGGAAACAGTTGTTTTTCTTATGCCTATAGCTCCCATACCAAGTTTAGATTTTATGCAATTGGCGCTACATAAGCAATCACGAGCAGCAGGATGTATTTGTTGAGCGCCCGACTTTCGCACATCCATACTTGTCAAGGGGAAGTGGATTCTCTTTTGGCCCCCCCCCCCCCCCGGGTTTTTTTAAGGGGGGGGTTGGGCCCCCCCCCCCC
>JAZGBK010000266.1:0-3119 GCA_036476365.1 Dehalococcoidia bacterium | reverse complement strand
TAGCCCCTTCCCCCAGCAACAGACGGCACAAAAACCACACGCCCCCCCTACACAGGGACGGCCCGGTGGGGTATAATGAACCCGGTTTGATTTCCCTGCTATTCGCAGCTATACCGCACATCTTCTACACCCATCCCCTCGTCCCCCCCCGCTTCCGGAGCAGCCATGGCTAACAGCACTACGCCCGAAAGGGGAGAATATACCGTCCAGGACATCCAGGTACTGGATGGGCTGGAGGCGGTGCGCCGCCGTCCGGGCATGTACATCGGCAGCACCGACCAGCGTGGCCTACACCACTTGGTCTATGAACTGGTCTACAACAGCGTGGACGAGGCCATGGCCGGGAGCTGTAGCCGCATCCGGGTAACCCTCCTCCCCGATGGAGTGGTCCGGGTCTCCGATAACGGCCGGGGCATACCCGTAGAGGTACACCCCACCACCGGGCTATCCGCCCTGGAGACGGTGATGACCCGCCTCCACGCCGGGGCCAAGTTCGGCGGCAAGGCCTACCAGGTATCGGGCGGCCTGCACGGGGTGGGGGCCTCGGTGGTCAACGCCCTCTCCAGCCGGCTCCTGGCCGAAGTGCGCCGGGACGGCAAGCTGTTCCGCCACGAGTACCACCGGGGGCAGCCGGTAGGCCCCCTGGAGGCCGTTGAGGATACGGAGGAGACCGGCACCACCATCACCTTTCAGGCCGATGAGGACATCTTCGGCCCCATAGAGTACGAATATGACCTCATAGCCGACCGCCTCCGGGAGCTGGCCTACCTCAGCAAGGGGCTGGAGATAACCATATGGGACGAAAGAGGGGAGGAGCTGCCTTACCCATACACCTTCTATTTCGAGGGCGGCATCACCAGCCTGGCGCGCTCCCTCAACCGGCAGCGGGAACCCATCCACCCCGATCCCATCTTCCTTGAAGGCCAGAGCAACAGCACCATGGTAGAGGTGGTCATCCAGTACCACAGCGGGGTGGGGGAGACAGTAAACAGCTACGCCAACTGCGTCTTTACCCAGGACGGCGGCTCTCACCTCACCGGCTTCCGCTCCGCCCTCACCCGTGTCCTCAACGACTACGCCCGGCAGAGCAAAATCATCAAGGAGGGCGATGCCAACCTGCTGGGGGAGGATGTGCGGGAGGGGCTGACAGCGGTCATCAGCGTCAAGGTCCACGAGCCCCAGTTCGAGGGCCAGACCAAGTCCCGGCTGGGCAACCCCGAGGTGAAGGGCCAGGTGGAGCAGGTGACCGCCGAGCGGCTGAAGTTCTACCTGGAGGACCACCCACAGGAGGCCCGGGCCATCATGGAGAAGTGCTTCACCACCGCCCGTGCCCGGGAGGCCGCTCGCAAGGCCCGGGAGATGGTGCTGCGCAAGGGCTCCTTTGACGGCTCCCCCCTCCCCGGCAAGCTGGCCGACTGCTCGGAGAAGGACCCCGAACAGTGCGAGCTGTTCCTGGTGGAGGGTGAATCCGCCGGCGGCTCCGCCAAACAGGGCCGGGACCGCAGCTTCCAGGCCATCCTCCCCCTCAAGGGCAAAATCATCAATGTGGAGAAGGCCGCCGAGGAGCGCATCTGGGAGCACGAGGAAATCAAGGCCCTGGTCACCGCCGTTGGGGCCGGGGTGGACAGCAACCTGGACCTCTCCCGGCTGCGCTACAACAGCATCATCATCATGACCGACGCCGATGTGGACGGCGCCCACATCCGCACCCTGCTGCTCACCTTTTTCTTCCGCAAGATGAAGGCGCTCATCGAGGAGGGACACCTATACATCGCCCAGCCCCCGCTGTACCGCATCACCAGGGATAGGAAGCAGACCTGGGTCTATTCCGAGGCGGAAAAAGAGGACATCCTCCAGTCCGGGAAGTCGGCCAAGAAAACAGAGATACAGCGCTACAAAGGCCTGGGAGAGATGAGCCCGCAGCAGCTGTGGGAGACCACCATGGACCGCGACGTCCGCACCCTCCTCCAGGTGAACATAGAGGACGCCGAGGAGGCCGACGATCTGTTCCGCAGGCTCATGGGGGACGAGGTGGAACCCCGGCGGGAGTTCATCCAGGCCCACGCCCAGGCCGTCCGCAACCTGGACGTTTAGCTTACCCCCCAAGACCGCCTTCACATCCGCCTCCACTGCTGTTAAGCTAATTCTGCGCCCATAGGCTCAGAAGGAGACTATGCCATGAGCAGAAGACCACGGCTTGATGTGCCGCTGTTATTCGTGTTGGTAGCGCTGGCACTGGTGCTGGCCTCTTGCACCGGTCCTCAGGGGCCCCCCGGACCCACTGGGGAAAGGGGGCCAGCCGGCCCCCCAGGAGTCCCAGGGCCCCAGTCAGTGGACAGCTCCCACATTGTGAACAGCACCATCGCTACCCAGGACATGGCCGATGCCGCCATCACCCCGGAGAAGCTGGCCCCCGATGCCCGGCCTCTGCGGACGGCCACCCGGGTGGTGTGCGCCGCCAACGCCGTGGACACCACCCGGTGCGACTACACAGCCGATGGAACTGACGACCAGGTGGAGATTCAGGCGGCCATAGACTCCCTGCCCGGGGATGAGGAGAGCGGCGGCGGCACCGTGATACTCTCCGAGGGGGACTTCACCACATCAGCTCCCATTAACTTCACCAAGAGGGCCATCATCCGGGGCCAGGGGATTCGGGCCACCACCCTGCACCTGGCCGACAGCGCCAACACGGATATGTTCCGGGCACAGCATACCGCCCGGCACTCCGAAATCAGCAACATGAGGCTGAACGGCAACAAGGCCCACCAATCGGGCGTCTCCAACGGCATATGGCTCATTGACTCACGGAGCGGCTTCCTGGTGTACAGGGTGCTGATCCACAACTTCCTCAACAACGGTATCCTTATAGGCGGTGCCACAGCCACCAGGGATCAGCCCACCATCAAGATTGTCCTCAATGAATTTGGCGAAAACGGCAACGCCGGCATCCTCATAGATGACGCTGGGTTTACCAACCAGATGATCTGGATTGAGCGCAACTCCACCTGGATGAATGTATGGGATATAGATATAGTTGACTCTACGGGGAAGAACTACGCCATCTACATAACCCAGAACTGGCTCCAGGGCACTGAGAGGGAAAACATCCGCATCCG
>JAZGBK010000265.1:0-8986 GCA_036476365.1 Dehalococcoidia bacterium | reverse complement strand
ATCCATTCCACTTTGTCGCCGTTCTTGGTGTAGCCGATTCTATGGCCATTAGGACCCACCTCTCCCGGTTTGACGGGATCGGTAGTCTCAGCTTTCGTCCGTCGCCGCCTAAACCCGGTGGCGTGCTCCCTCATGAAGTCGCGATTGAGTTCCTCAATTTCGGGCATGAGGTCGGGATCAAACCGGGCGATCTCGATTCCGGCCGCACGAAGCCGCAACTCGCCACGGCCGCGAACCCGGCCATTGGGACCCAGAATACCGATGAATACTCGCTTTATCCGCCTCTCGATTATGCGGTCAGCACAGGCAATCTTGGGGTGGTTTCGCGACGTGCACGGCTCCAAAGTTGTAAAGAGCGTCGCGCCTGCCAATGTCTTCTCGGCTAGTTTTCTTTCGAGAAGCGTGAACTCCGCATGCTCTCCTGGGGCCAACTCCCCGCGGAACGCCTGCCCAAGCGCCCTACCATCGCGGGCGATTACCACTCCGACCTTTGGAGATATCTTGCCTGGTTCGCTCCTGCACTTTCGCGCAAGATCTATCGCCCTGAGCATAAGTTGTCTGTCGCCCGCTTTCACGGGCAATCGGCCAGAACGCATCACCTTCGCCATTTACACGCCTTTCGTGGCTACACCTTACCGCTACCGCCAGGGGCGGCACGAACCCTAGCCGACATTCCCCATTTCAACTCTCAATAAGGCGTTCTCTCATCCCCATCGGCCCTGCCACCCGTGTACACCCACCGTACCTGGCTGTCAAGGCCGTTCGACGCCCCGCAGGCCTCCCTTCTGTCTTGTAGACCGCAGGCAACACAAGACAATTATTACGTCCAGGTTCCACATTTGGACGGATTGTCGAGCTCGAGTCAGCCGTAGCAGACTAGTGTGGGCAAAGCCTGAAGCCAGGGCTATCTAGGCATGGGCATGCTATGGGCTTTCAAACCGTCTCCAAAGAAGCACCATCCCTCTATTCGGCAGGACTTGGGAGGGTTGGTGTGGCGGTGTCGGTCATCGCCCTCCAGTGGCGGGGCTCAGCACTGCCGCCAATCTTCCCCTGAGGGGGAAATTGTCAATAATTTTGGCAATGGATTGGCTGACACCGGACGGACAGGACGGCACCAGTAGATACAGAGGCCGTGCCCAGCGATGGACGGGGTGTTCTAAAAAGATACCTGGCGGTACAGAACAGCACGGCCATCACCCGATTACGAAACCGCTGCTCTGCCACTGAGCTACGCTGGCTTTAACGGCATTATAGCGCAGCCGGGGGCGCTTTTGCTATGATGGTTGCGGTAGCGAGGGTTTGCTCCGGAGTAGTGGCTTTGAAGGTCATCGTTTTCTACACCGTAGCCTCCACCGTAGTGTGGGTGGTAGTCTCGGCCCTGGGTGCCGGGATAGGGTGGTCCCTGTTCCTATCGCTGACGGTGCCCCCGGCCCTGCTCGTGGCCTGGGCACTGTGGCGGCTGGTCTGAGGCAGTGTCCCCAGCGAGCCGGCGGTGCCGGCTTACGGTGAAGGTGCAGCCCGGCGCTGCCCGGGACGAGGTGGTGGGTCTGGTGGGGGGCGTGCTGCGGGTAAGGGTAGCTGCAATCCCGGTGAAGGACAGGGCCAACGCTGCCCTGGTGGCGCTGCTGGCCCGGGTGGTGGGGGTGAATAGGAACAGCATAGCCATCCTCCGGGGGGCCGCGGGGCGCACCAAGGTGGTGGCCGTTGAAGGTCTGGGTGAGGCGGAGGTGCTGGAGAGGCTTGCCCGGCATGGCGGTGGTGAGGCCCCGGGGGGGAGCAGCGCCAGATAGGCTGTGATATAATCTGGCTGTCCGTGAAGGGGGCTGGTGGTGCATATGCAGATGGGTGACTACAAGGTAGTGAGCTCGGTGCAGACCGACGAGTGCAGCCTGCGTCTGCTGAAGCTGGAGCGGGGAGAATCGGTAGCCGTGCACCGGCACCAGAGGACCACCCAGATATACTTCATGCTGGAGGGGGAGGTGGATGTGGTGGAGGGAGGGGTTACCCGGCGCCTGCGGCCCTACGAGATGATGCGGGTGCCGCCCGGTACCGGCCACGGCCTGCGCGCCCCGGGGATGTGTCTGATGCTCAGCATCTCCATCCCCCCGTTGGATATAGACGACCAGCACCCGGAAGGATAGCCGGGGCACCGGGCCGATGGCCCCTGCTACGGCCGGAGCGCTATGACCGAAGAGTTCGCCTTAGTCCGGGACTTCGCCGTCATCATGGCTGTGGCCGGCGTGGTTACCCTTTTCTTCCGCTGGCTGCGCCAGCCGCCGGTGGTGGGCTATCTGCTGGCCGGTTTCCTGGTGGGCCCCTATGCATTGCCCACCCCTCTGGTGGCGGATGTGCAGATGGTGAGGCTGCTGGCCGAGCTGGGCATCATCCTCCTGCTCTTCGGGCTGGGGCTGGAGTTCACCTGGAGCAAACTGCGCAAGGTGGGACTATCTGCCCTGGGCATCGGCGGTGCCGAAATCCTGGCCGTAATGGCCACCGGCTACCAGGTGGGCCAGTTCCTGGGCTGGTCCACCATGGACAGCATCTTCCTGGGCTCGGCCCTGGCCATCAGCAGCTCGGCTATCCTGTCCCGGATGATTGTGGACATGGGGTGGAAGGACAGGCCCTCGGCCCGGCTCATGGTGGGCATCCTGGTGGTGGAGGACTTCGCTGCGGTGACCCTGCTGGCCGTCCTTGCCGGGGTGGCCGCCACCGGGGCGGTTGACCCGGGGGGTGTGGGGCTGCTGCTGCTCAAGATGGTCTTCCTGGGGGCCACCTCCCTGGTAGTGGGTTCCAGACTCCTCCCCAGGGTGCTGGGCTTCGTTAAACGGTTCCACTCCCAGGAGGCGATGCTTATCACCGCTCTGGCCCTGTGCTTTGCCCTGGCCATGTTCAGCCACACCCTGGGGCTCACGGCGGCGGTGGGGGCCTTTCTCATGGGGACGCTCATCGGTGATACCCGGGAGGGGGAGGAGGTATCCGCACTGGTGTCCCCGGTACGGGATATGTTCGCCGCCATCTTTTTTGTTTCCATAGGCATGCTTATCCAGATTGTGCCCAGCCTTAGCCTGCTGCTGGCGGTGCTGCTTGTCACCGCTGCCTTCGTGGTGGTCAAGGTGGTGGCCAACACAGTGGCTGCCTTCCTGGCTGGGTTTGGAGGCACCGTATCGCTGCGGGTGGGCATGGGTATGCCCCAGTCCGGGGAGTTCTCCCTGGTCATAGCGAAGTCGGGGGTAGATGCCGGGGTGGTGGGGGGGCTGCTGTACCCGGTGCTGGTGTTGACTACCGTCATCACCAGCTGGACCACCCCCTACCTGGCCCGCTCCGCCGATGCCGTGAGCTCCTATCTGGAGCGGCGCTCGCCGGGGCTGCTCCGGGACTATGTGGTCTCCCTGGGGGACTGGCTACAAACGGTGCAGGCCAGCAGCGGCCGTCACAGCCAGGTGGCGGTTATCATACGGCACGCCGTGGCCTCGGTGATGGTCAACCTGGTCATCGTGGCCGTCATTCTGGGGGCGGCCACGGTGGCCCTCCAGTTCGTAGCCCAACTGGCCCCACTGGTCCGGCTGCGGGTGGACGCCATGGCGCTGGTGGTGGGAGGCCTTACCTTGCTGCTGCTTTTCCCGTCCCTGGTGGTCATCTGGCGCAACCTGCGGCTGATGGTGGACGAGGCCGCCCGCTATGCCCTGCCCCACCGCCCCTCCGCCCGTCCCTGGCCCCGGGAGGCCCTGCGCCATGTGCTGCGGGAGAGCATCGCCCTGGCCCTGGTGGTGGTGGTGGGGCTGTGGTTCGTCCCTTTCATAGCCCGGCTGCTGGCCATCGGCTCGCTGGCGCTGGTGGTGCCGCTGCTTATACTGGCCGCCGTCCTCTACTTCACCGTGGACTCGGTGCGGGACATATACGGCCTGGTGGAGGCCGTCTTCCACCGCACGCTGCGGGAGGGGGAGTTCCCCCAGCGTCGGCGGCGGTAGATGGGTCCGGCGATGCCGCTGTTGGGCGCTGAAATCCTATCTGGGGCCCTGCCTGCCGTCTCCGTCGGCAAGTCTTGACTTGGCTCATATACGGGGTTAAGATGATGGTGTCCCCGCCAGGGACGGCAGCTTAACAGGAGGCGGACATCATGACCTTCCTACTGGTAGTGTCCGCCCTGGTGGCAGGGGGAGCTATAGGCTTCCTGGTTTTCTGGTTGAACGGCCAGCGCCGCAGGGGGCTCGCCCGCCAGGAAGCCGAGAGGATTTTAGACGAAGCCAGAGCCAAGCAAAAGGAGCTCACACTTGAGGCCAGGGACGACGCCCTGCGCCAGCGAACAGCAGCGGAAGCAGAATACCGGGAAAGGCGCACAGAGCTCCAGCAGCTGGAGCGCCGGGTTTCCCAAAAAGAGGAAAACCTGGAGCGAAGGCGGGAGGCTTCGGAGAAGCGTGAACAATCCTTTGCCGCCAGGGAAAAGGACTTAGAGGACCGCCACCAGGAGGTGGCGGCCGAACTCAAGAAGCAGAAGGCCCAGTTGGAGACCATAGGTCGCCTCTCCAGCGATGAGGCCAAAGAGTTGCTCCTGCAACGGGTGGAGGAGGAGGTGAAGGAGGAGGCTGCCCGCCGCGCCCGGGAGTGGGAAGCCAGAATCCGTGAGGAGGCGGAGGTCCGGGCTCGCAAGGTACTGGCTGAGGCGGTCCAGCGCTACGCCGCCGATGTGGTCACCGAAAGCACTGTCAGCGTGGTTTCCCTGCCCAGCGACGACATGAAGGGGCGGCTCATCGGCCGTGAGGGGCGCAACATCCGGGCCCTGGAACAGGCCACCGGGGTGGACCTCATCATTGACGATACCCCTGAGGTGGTCACCCTCTCCAGCTTTGACCCGGTGCGCCGGGAGGTGGCCCGCCAGGCCCTGACCAAGCTTATCCTGGACGGTCGCATTCACCCTGCCCGCATTGAGGAGATAGTGGAAAAGGCCCGGGTGGAGGTGGAGGCGGATACCGTCAAGGCCGGTGAAGAGGCTGCCCTCCATATGGGGCTGCCTGCCCTGCACCCGGAGCTTATCAAGCTCCTGGGCCGGCTGAAGTACCGCACCAGCTACGGCCAGAATGTGCTTACCCACAGCACCGAGGTGGCCTCGGTGGCCGGGATGATAGCCGCCGAGTTGGGGGCCGATGTCACCCTGGCCAAGAAGGCCGGACTGCTCCACGACATAGGTAAGGCGGTGGACCACGAGGTGGAAGGCACCCACGCCCTTCTGGGCGCCCAACTGGTGGAGCAGTGGGACAAGTCCCCAGCGGTGGTCCAGGCCATCGCTCAACACCACGGGGAGTCCGATGTCACTACGGTGGATGGCTTTATAGTAGCCGCCGCCGATGCCGTTAGCGGTGCCCGCCCCGGGGCCCGGGGCGAGATGGTGGAGCACTACCTGAAGCGCCTGCAGGCCCTGGAGAGCCTGGCCACCGGCTTCCCGGGGGTGGAGAAGGCATATGCCATCCAGGCCGGGCGAGAGGTGCGCATCATGGTGAAGCCCGACCAGGTGGATGACCTGGTCGCCCTGCGCCTGGCCCGGGACATCGTCAAGAAGATAGAGGAGACCCTGGAGTACCCCGGCCAGATAAGGGTCACCGTAATCCGGGAGACCCGGGCGGTGGAATATGCCAAGTAGGCAGAGCGGCCGGGGGCTGCGTATCCTGATGATAGGGGATGTGATCGGCAAGCCTGGCCGCAAGGCCATCAGGGAGCTGGTGCCCCAGCTACGCCAGGAGCACCAGCTTGACATGATAATTGCCAATGCCGAGAACGCCGCCGGGGGCATGGGGCTCACCCCGGAGACAGCCCTGGAGCTGGTGGATGCCGGGGTGGATGTGCTCACCTCCGGCAACCACATCTGGCAGTACAAGGAGATAGTGCCCGCCCTGGAGGACGGCCACCTGCCCCTGCTGCGCCCCCTTAACTACCCTCCCCAGGCCCCGGGCCGGGGCTACCTCCTCACTGGACAGGTCATGGTGGTGAACCTGGTGGGCCGCACTTTTATGAACTCCCTGGACTGCCCCTTCCGCACCGTGGAGGCCCTCCTGGAGGGGCTGGGGGACAAGGCACCCAAGGTGATTATCGTTGACTTCCACGCCGAGGCCACTTCGGAGAAGCTGGCCTTGGGCTGGTTCCTGAATGGCAAAGTCAGCGCCGTGCTGGGCACCCACACCCATGTGGGCACTGTTGACCTGCGCATACTTCCCGGTGGCACTGCCTATGTTACCGATGTGGGCATGACCGGCCCCGTGGACTCGGTTATCGGGGTAGAGGTGGAGGCAGTGCTCGAGCGCTTCATCACCCGCATCCCGCAGCAGTTGCCCATTGGCAAGGGCAGGGTAGGGCTGGATGCCATCCTGGTGGAGGTGGATGAAGCTACGGGGAAAGCCCGCAGCGTCAGCCGCCTGCGCCAGGAGCTGGGGTGAGGGCCGATTTCCACCTCCACAGCACCGCCTCCGATGGCAAGCACTCCCCTCAGGAACTGGTCCGGTTAGCGGCGGCGGCTGGGGTGCAGATTATGGCCCTTACCGACCACGATACCGTGGCCGGCATCCTTCCGGCGGAGGCGGCGGCCCGGGAGTGCTCCATCCGCTTCATCCCCGGGGTGGAGCTGGGCACCGATATACCCTTCCCCGAGGTCCACATCCTGGGTTATTTCATAGACCCCGGCGGACCCGGCTTCCAGGCCGGGCTGGAGGAGCAGCGCCATTCCCGGGTGGAGCGGGCCCGGCAGATGCTGGAGAAGCTGGAGGGGGTGGGGGTGCACCTCTCCTGGGAGCGGGTGCAGGCCCTGGCCGCCGGCGGGTCCATCGGACGGCCCCACATCGCCCTTGCCAGGGTGGAGAAAGGCTATGTGCCCACCCTGCGCGATGCCTTCGCCACCCACATCGGCCGGGACTGCCCGGCCTATGTGAAGCGGCGCAAGCTCACCCCGGAATCGGCGGTGGGGCTCATCTGTAAGGGCCAGGGACTGGCGGTGCTGGCCCACCCGGCGCAGATAGACCAACTGGATGAGCTTATTCCCCGGCTCAAGGCCGCCGGCCTGGTGGGCATGGAGGCCTATTACGATAACTACCCACCTGACATCGTGAACTCCCTGCTAGATACCGCCCGCCGCTATGAGCTGTTGCCTCTGGGGGGCAGCGATTACCATGGCATAGGGGCCGACAATACCCCCATCGGCGGTGTGGACCTCCCCACCCGGCTGGTGGAGGACTTCCTGGCCCTGGCCCGGGAGAAGGCCCGGTTCTGCTCCCCGGCGGGGTGACCAACAAAGCGAAAGGAGGCCCTGTTGTCGCCGGTTAAGGAAAGCTACTGGATTGTGCCGGGAGTGGTGCTGTTCTGGGGGGCTTTCGCGGTGGCGGTGGGGCTGGCCCTGGACCGCCTCATCTTCCTCTACCGCCGCCTGCGCCAGGGCCAGCCGGATACCCAGCCCCGCTGGGACCAGCCCCTGAGGCGGCTGGGCACCATGCTGGGTAGGACATTCGCCCAGCTCTGTTCCCTGCGCCGGGTGAGCGCCACGGACCGGGCGGGCCTGGGGCACTTCGCCATCTTCTATGGCTTCATGACCTACACCCTGAGCTATCTTCTCTATGTCTTCCTGGGCGAGGGTCTGGGCCTGTCCGCCATCCAGGAGAGCACCTTCGCTACCTATTACAGCTATGTGCTTGACATAATGGCTGGACTGGTGATGCTGGCCATCCTGTGGGCCGCCCTGCGCCGCTATGTGGTTAGGCCGCCGCGGCGGGATGAGCGGGGTGCCGAGCCCAGCATCGTCCTTGTGCTCATATTCTCGTTGATGCTCCTCAGCGTCGCCGCCGAGGGGGTGCGGCTGGGCCTGGAGGGGGGAGGCGCCCCACCCCTGGCCGCCGCCTTCTCCCGGCTGCTGGAGGGGGCGGGGGAGGGCACCTTCCAGGCATTGTGGTGGCTCCACTATTTTATCATCATCGGCTTGATGGTGTTTGTCACTCGCTCCAAGCACCTGCACATCATGTCCGCCTTCCCCAACATCTTCCTGCGCTCCCTGGGCGCCCGGGGCGCCCTGAGCACCCTGGACCTGGAGAACTCGGAGCGCTTCGGCAACAGCAAGCCCCAAGACTTCACCTGGAAGCAGCTCCTGGACGGCATGGCCTGTACGCATTGCGGGCGCTGCTTCAGCAGTTGCCCGGCGTGGCTCTCGGGCAAGCCCCTCAACCCCCGGGATGTCATCCTCCATGTTACCGAGGAGCTGCTGGAGAAAGGGGAGCGCCCCGACCTGATCAGTGAGGTGGTCACCGAAGAGGTGCTGTGGGAGTGTACCACCTGCCGCTCGTGTCAGGAGGAGTGCCCCGTCCTTATTGAGCATGTCCAGAAGATAATTGACATGCGCCGCCACCTGGTGCTGGAGCGGGCACAGATACCGGATACCGCCGAGCAGGCCCTGCGCAGCCTGGAGGCCAGGGGCCATCCCTGGCGGGGCACCACCGCCACCCGCACCGACTGGGCTTCCGGCCTGGAGGTGAAGTACCTGGGACAGGGTGGGGAGGCCGGCCTCCTCTACTGGGTGGGCTGCACCTCCGCCCTGGAGGAGCGCAGCCAGAAGGTGTCTCAGGCCGTGGTAAAGCTGCTGAGGGCCGCCGGGGTGGACTTCGCCCTGTTAGGGGAGGAGGAGACCTGCTGCGGCGAGCCCGCCCGCCGGCTGGGCAACGAGTACCAGTACCAGCTCCTGGCGGCGCGCAACATTGAGACCTTCAACAAGTACGGAGTGAAGAGAATCCTCACCTCCTGCCCCCACTGCTTCAACACCATCCGCAACGAGTACCCCCAGCTCGGGGGGCAGCTTGAGGTGGTGCACCACAGCCAGTTTCTATCCGGGCTACTGGCCGAGGGGCGGCTGAAGGTCCCGGCATCAGCGGCCCAGAAGCTCACCTACCACGACTCCTGCTATTTGGGGCGCTACCACGATATCTACTCCCCGCCCCGCCGGGTGCTGGGGGCCGCCGGGGTC
>JAZGBK010000264.1:0-2097 GCA_036476365.1 Dehalococcoidia bacterium | reverse complement strand
TGGCAGTGGAGGACCGCTGGCTGCTCGTCTCCGATGTGGACGATACCCTCCTGGGCAGCGGCGCCGCCCTGGCCGTTTTGTAGCGGCTCCGACGCGTCTATCCGCAGTGTCTCTTGCGGGCGTGGGTTAGGTACGGGTTTTCAAAACAGGATAAAGGGGGTGCATCTTGTCTGAGGACATCAAGGGGGCCAAGGAGGCCTTCGCCGCCGGCTTCAACTGCGCCGAGGCGGTGGCTATATCTGTCTGCCGGGAGCTGGATGTGGGTGATGGGATAGTCCCCCAGGCGGCCACCGGGTTCGGTGGTGGGGGTGGTGGTGCGGGGGGCACCTGTGGTGCCCTGTCCGGGGCCTTCCTGGCGCTGAGCCTCAAGTACGGCCGTACCTCTACTGATGAGGACCGCCGCTGGACCTACGCCGTCTGCCAGCCCATCTACGACGGCTTCGTGAAGGAGATGGGCACTGCCGCCTGCCGGGAGCTTACCGGGCTGGACCTGCGCACCCCGGAGGGCGGCCGGCAGCTCCGCGAATCAGGCATTCACCAGCGGGTGTGCGTCAGGGCGGTGGAGGTGGCCGAGCGGCTGGCCCTGGAGCAGTTCCGGCTCCGGGAGAGCGCCGGCGGGTAGTACCGCCGCTACGGGCTGCCCTGCGCTTTGAAGCAGCCCGGCAGGTGGTCGTTTACCATGCCCACGGACTGCATGAAGGCGTAGCAGGTGGTGGTGCCGATGAAGCGGAACCCCCGCTGCTTCAGGTCCCGGGCCAAGGCGTCTGATTCCGGGGAAGAGGCAGGTATCTCTGTGAGGATGGCTGTATCCGAGCGCCGCAGCGTTTTGTGCCCGGTAAACTGCCAGATGTAACGGGCGAAGCTGCCGTACTCCTTCCGGACTTCCAAGACACGCCGGGCGTTGCTGATGGCGGCCTCAATCTTGGCCCGGTTCCTGACGATGGCTGGGTCGCTTATGAGCCGCTGTATGTCATTCTGGGTATAGCGGGCCACCTTTTCCACATCAAAACCGTCAAAGGCCTGGCTGAATCCGTCCCGCTTGCGCAGGATGGTGAGCCAGGAGAGCCCGGCCTGGAATCCCTCCAGCACCAGGAACTCAAACAGGACCCTATCGTCGTGTACGGGGGTGCCCCACTCCTCATCGTGGTAGCGGAGCAGCAGCGGGTCGGAAGCGGCCCAGGGACAACGTTCCATATGCTTCTCAACGGACACTAAAATAACTGGCTGGGGACCCAGGATTCGAACCTGGACTGGCGGATCCAGAGTCCGCTGTCCTACCGTTAGACGAGTCCCCAGCCTCGTAGCTATTATACTTCCCCGTCAGGGGGGCGGCAAGCTGGAGGGCGGCCCAGCCCAAAGCTGCATGGAGCTGCCAGGCTGGCTCCGTTGACCGCACTGGTGGCGGTTGTTAGAATGGGCACAAATGGCCGCCGACGACCTCAGACCTTTCCTCTCCCCCCGCTCGGTGGCCGTTATCGGTGCCTCCGCCTCCCCGGACCGGGTGGGTTACATAATGGTGCAGAACCTGCTCTCCGCTCCCCACCCGCCCCCCATATACCCCGTCAACCCCAGGGGTGGGGAGGTGCTGGGGCTACCCGCCTACCACAGCCTGGAGGACCTGCCTGAGCCGGCGGAGCTGGCCTTCATCGCCGTGGCGCCGGGAACCATCCCACAGGTCATAGAGGACTGCGTCCGACACCGGGTGAGGGCAGCCATTATCACCACCTCCGGCTTTGCCGAGGGGGGTGAGGAGGGACGGCGGCTTCAGGAGGGCCTGGTGGCCACCGCCCGGCGGGGTGGGGTGAGGCTTATAGGCCCCAATACCCAGGGCACTATCAACCTGGAGCTCGGCCTGCCGGTGCTTTCCACCCCCCTCCCGGCCCAGTTCTCCCGGCTGGGCCCCGTGTCCTTCGCCGTCCAGAGCGCCCTCTTTCCCTGGCAGTTCCTTCTCCATTACCCCCACATTGGCCTCAGCAAGATGATAGACCTGGGCAACATGTGTGATGTGGACCACGCCGACTGCGTGGACTACCTGGCCGGGGACAGCAGCACCAGGGTAATCGCCCTGCACATTGAGGGGGTGGCCCAGGGGGGGCG
>JAZGBK010000263.1:0-2996 GCA_036476365.1 Dehalococcoidia bacterium | reverse complement strand
AGGGCCGCCTGTGCCATTTCGGGGCCGCCCCCGAGGCCATAGACCGGGCCATAGAAAGCGGCCTGCCTTTCCTTACCGGGGGTTGCCCTGGGGAGGACGGGGAGCTGAGCTGCACCCGGCCCTTCGGCAGCTACCGGCCGGGGCAGCCCTTCCGTGATTTCCCCTTCATGCCCGCCGCCCGGGACATCGCCCGGGTGAGGCGTGAGCTGCGCCTGGAGGAGCTGGGGGCTAAGCTCCCTTAAACTTCGGGGCACGCTTCTCCACAAAGGCGTTTACCGCTTCGGCGTGGTCGTCCATGGTCATGGACAGGAACTCCACTCCCAGTGAGGTCTCCAGGACGAGGTTTACCCGCTCCCGGAGGACCTTGTTTACCGAGAGCTTGGTCCAGCGGATGGCCTGGCTGGCGCCGCCGGCCAGGCGTTTGGCCATCTCCAGGGCCTTGGGCATGACCTGGTCGGCGGGCACTACATAGTTGATGAGGCCGATGCGCTCCGCCTCGGTGGCGGTGAGAAGCTCCCCGGTCATGAGGAGCTCTTTGGCCTTGTTTATGCCGATGAGCAGCGGCCAGATGACGGCACCGCCGTCCCCGGCCACCAGCCCGACGCTTACATGGGGGTCCCCGATGCGGGCGGTATCGGCGGCGATGACGATATCACAGAAGAGGGCTACGGTGGCCCCCAGGCCCACGGCATGGCCGTTGACGGCAGCGATGATAGGCTGCGGCACCCCCAGCAAGTTGTAGATGAGGCGGCGGGCGCCCTGGATGGTCACCCGTGGGGCGGTGGGGTCGACGATGCGCCGCTGCATCTCCTTGATGTCGCCCCCGGCGGAGAAGGCCTTCCCCGCCCCGGTGAGCACCACCGCCTGGGCCTCTTCGTCCTTGGCCACATCCTCCAGCACGTCCTCCAGCTCCGGGTGCAGGATGGGGCCAAATGAGTTGAGGGCCTCGGGCCGGTTCAGGGTGATGGTAAGGATACCATCTGCTTTGTCCACCTTGATGTACTGATAGCGGCTGTAGTCTATCAACTCAAACCTCCTTTTATAGTCTATGCAGTAAGCGGCGGCCCACGAAGAAGACGATGAGCAGCACGGGCAGCCATACCGGGGCAAACACCACTACCCAGATGCCGGCACCGGCTAGCCCCTGGCCCAGACCTGACAGGCCCCGGGCGGCGTCCTTAACTGTCTCCCAGGCGCTCCAGCCGGGCTTCACCACAGGCTCCGGGCTGGACACCGGGCGCAGGCTGATGTTGATAATCGACATGGCTGAGGTGCGCTCCAGGTACTGCATGCGCCCCTTGGTCACCTCTATCCTCTCCCGGACCGAGGACAGCTCCCGGAACACCGCCACCACATCCTCCAGCTTCTCCGTCCGCTCCAGGAAAGTGAGTAGCTGCTCCTCACTGGCCTCCAGGTTTCGCAGCCGGGACTCCAGGTCCACATACTCCTCGGTAACATCCCGGCTCTGAGTGCTCTCATTCTCTACCCTCACTGCCATTCCCCTCATCTCGCTCATGGCCTGGGGGAACTGCTCGGCGGGCACCCGTATGGAGATGGAAGCCGACTTGTCTTCGTGGCGGGAGGAGGATACCACATACCCCTCTAGCTGCCCCGCCAGCGCCTCAATCTGGCCCAGGGTGTCACCCAGGTCGTCCACCACCAGGCTCAGGGAAGCGGTGCGTACAATGAGCCTCTCCTCGGCAGGTTGGGAGACGGCGTCCCTGACTGCGAAGCCCTCTGTGGCTGCCCCTGGTGCCCCCTTGGGGGGTGCAGGGGCGGGCATGGGCGCAGGTACAGCCGCCGAGGCGGAGGTGGCGGTGGGGGCTTCCTCGGCACCACAGGCCACGGTCAGCAGCACCAGGGATGCCAGCAGTAATACCAGAATGCGCTTCATGGGTTACCTCCCAGCTTAACAGAGCGTTTCACCGAAGTAAATAACGGCTGAGCCTTTCTTTAGTTGCCACAGACACCCGGCGAGGCGGGTGGTTTGTAGCCGTTCTCCTCCCTCCCCGCATGGCAGGTACGGGTGGGGGTGTGGCCAGCGCCGCCCCTACCCTCTCCGGGGGGCCTGGGGGGCGAAGCCCCCCAGAATAGTCCTCGGGCGGGTGGGTGGGAAAGATTATGCCCGCTAAACGGCCTTTGTGGGTCGGTTGACACCCCTTACCCCACCCCCTATCATCGGGGGCGATGACGGGCTGGGACAGCTACTGGGCAGATGGGACCACCGACGAGCGCTGGCTCAGGGCAGACCCCCAGGTGGTGGCCCTGGCCCCCCGGCTATGGGGGGAGGGGGTGAGGCGTGTGCTGGACTATGGCTGCGGCCCCGGCCGCCATACCGTATTCCTGGCCGGGGAGGGCTTTCACACCTATGCCTGCGACCCCTCCCCCCGGGCGGTGGCTTCCTGCCGCCGCTGGCTCCGCACCCAGGGGCTGCGGGCCCGGGTGAAGACGGCCCCGGCCAACCGGGTCCCCTATCCCAACGGCTTCTTCCACTGGGTCATCGCCTTCAATGTGGTGTACCACAACTCTCTGGCCGATATGGAGGCCCTTGTGCGCAGCCTGGGGCAGGTGACCAGACAGGGGGGCTATCTATTCCTTACCCTCATCTCCACCCGCAACCGTAAGCACGGCCTGGGGCGGGAGGTGGAGCCGGGCACCTTTGTCAATCCCCAGGATACCCTGAAGCACGAGCGGAGCATCCCCCATCACTACTCGGACCGACAGGAGGTGGCGCATATAGCCCGGGGATGGGAGGTGGTGGAGGCCCAGGAGATGGCCGACAGCTACGCCCCAGCGGGTGGTGAGGGCAGCTACCACTGGTACCTGCTGCTGCGCCGGCCCCTCAGCCGTGTCGCAGGCCGGTAGTACTCTAAGGTCCCGCCCGGCGCTTCTCAGGCCAGGGGTATGGCGACGGACACCCGGGGCTGGTCGCCTACCACCCGGGTGGTGTGGCCCCGGCCTGTAAGGTCTTCCGCCAGCAGCACATCGCCCAGGCC
>JAZGBK010000262.1:0-2897 GCA_036476365.1 Dehalococcoidia bacterium | reverse complement strand
CCTGGGGCGGTTTACCCTGCTGGCCGAGCTCAAGAAGCTGCGTCCCCAATACGCCGAGAGGTTGGAGACGGCCCTGCTGGAAGTGCTGGACCAGAGCGATCAGCCCCTGGTGGTGCGGCGGCGGGTGGTGGAGGCCATCAGCCCTTTGAGCAGCCCGCGGGTAACTCAGCTCCTTGAGGAGGCCTACAGCAGCCCGCATCAGGTGATGCGGGCCAGCGCTCTGTACGCTATGGGCCGCAACTGCGACCGCCGCTGGCTGCCGGTACTGGTCAAGGAGCTGTCCAGTCCGGAGGCGGAGCTGCGGTATGAGGCGGCCACCGCCTGTGGCGAACTGGGGGAAGAGGATGCGGTTCCCTACCTGGCGTCCCTGACCCGTGACCCGGAGCCGCAGGTGCAGGAGGCGGCGCTCACCGCCCTGGGTAAAATCGGCACCAGCGAGGCCAAGCGGGTGCTGAGGGAGTCTCTAAAGGGCAGAGACGAGCGCCTACGGGATACTGCCGCAGAGGCGCTCCGGGAGGCCAATAAAGATGAGCCGTTTACACTATATGAGTGAGCTTTGCCGGCGGCGAGGCGCATAGAGCACCCCGTCTCCGCCGGGGGCGTGGTATTCCGCCGTACTCCTCAGGGAGTGGAGGTTGTACTCTGCGGCCGGTTGGCCCCCCGTCTCTGGGGTCTGCCCAAAGGCACCCCCAACCCCGGGGAAACCTTAGAGGCGGCGGCCCGCCGTGAGGTGCAGGAAGAGACCGGGCTGCGGGTAGAGGCAGGCCCCAAAGCTTCTTCCATACGCTACTGGTTCTCCCATGGAGGGGTGATGTTTCACAAAACGGTGCATTTCTTCCTCATGCGCCCGGTGGGTGGTGCACTGGAGGACCACGATGCAGAGTTTGATGTGGTGCGGTGGTTCCCCCTGGAGGAGGCATGCCGCACCCTCAGCTATCAGAATGAGGTGGACGTGGTGCGCAGGGTGGAAGGGATGCTCTCAGAGAGCGGAACGAAGTGCTGACACAGAGGAGGGTCAGGCTGCGTCCCAAGCGGCTGGAGGATGCTGCCCAGGACTATGCCTGGGCACAGGACCGGGAGCTGTGCGAGATGGAGGCTGCTTTTCCTATCTCGGTGCCCTTTGCGGACTATCAGCGCCTGTACGCCTGGGACCTGCGTTTGGAGCCACAGGGCTGTTTACGCTTTGCCATTGAGACCGCTCAGGGGGAGCACATCGGCAACTGCATGTGTTACCAGATGGATGAGGCTAAGGGGGAGGCAGAGGTTGGCATCCTCATCGGCAATAGGACCTACTGGGACCGGGGCTATGGCCTGGAGGTGTTGGAGTTGCTGCTGGAACACATCTTCACCGCTACTGGCCTGGGGAGGGTGTACCTGCATACCCTGACCTGGAACCTCCGTGCCCAGAGGTGCTTTACCAAATGTGGCTTTGCACCCTGTGGTGAGGAGCCCCGCTGGGGGCGTCGCTTTCTGGTGATGGATATGGACCGTCAGCGCTGGGAAGCCTGCCGGCAGAAGAAAAACCCCCCTCCCCTGGCGGGAGGGGGGCCCCATGAGCTGGCAGAGGCCTAACCTAAAAGGATGACCCCAGCTCCCGCTCCCGGTTCTTGCCGATGGTCTTGGGTATTACATCCACCAGGTCCTCCACTGCCCAGCTCCCTTCCTTGTACAGCGCCTGGCTGGGGGCCAGGTCGGGGTAGATACCCACGTACCCCTTGTACACCAGGAAGGTGCAGCCGTTGATGTTGTCGCCGGCATCAGAGGCCAGGAAGGTGATGAGGGGGGCGATATCGTCGGGGTCAAGGGCCTGTAGCTCCTCAACCAGGTCTTTGCGCCCCGCGCGCTCCCAGTTGGCTATCAGCTCGGCGTTGATGGTCATGCGGGTGGCGGCCCGGGGGCGGATGGCGTTGACGGTCACCCCGTAGCGGCCCAGGTCACGGGCGGCGGAGCGTGTGAAGCCTACGATGCCTTCCTTGGCCGCTCCGTAGTTGCCCTGGCCCATGTTGCCCAGACCCGCCTGGGAGGAGGTGCTGATGATGCGCCCAAAGCGCTGCTGGCGCATGATGGCGGAGGCGTGGCGGGTGCAGTAGAAGGTGCCGTACAGGTGCACCTTGAGCACCGTGTCCCACTCCTCCTCGCCCAGATTGGACACCATGCGGTCCCGCAGCACGCCGGCGTTGTTGACCAGTATGTCGATGCGGCCGAAGTTGTCCATGGCGGTCTTGATGATGTTCTCAGCACCCTGCCAGCTGGCCACTGAATCGTAGTTGGCTACGGCGGTACCGCCGGCCTTCTTGATTTCGGCCACTACCTCGTCGGCAGGCCCGGCGGCTTTGCCACTGCCATCCACTGCGCCGCCCAGGTCATTGACCACCACCGATGCGCCATAGGTTGCCAGAGAGATGGCCTCACCCCGGCCGATTCCCCTCCCGGCCCCGGTGACTATGGCCACCTTGCCTTTGAGTAGCTCCCCCTTCATTCTGGGACCTCCTTTCCGTCCTTAAGTGGTCACAGTTGGACACCCAGCCCCACAGGCTCAGGCAGGTGGACTCTACATAACTCTGCCCGTGCCCGGGGGGAAACTGGCTGTTCTTTATAGTCGCCTCTCAGCGAGGCGTGCGGCACTCTGTAGGCCGGTTATTTCCGGGAAGGCAGGGCCACCACCGCCGTGCCCGGTGTGGTCTTCTTGCCTTCGGTATTCTCCGCCCACACATCGCACTCCACTACATTCTCGCCGCCGGACTGGTACTTCTTGGTTATCTTCCCCTTGCAGGTAATGTCCTCCCCGGGTACCTGCATGCCGCGGTAGCTTACCCCGACCTTCTTCAGGAAGGCATCGCTGCCCATCCAGTCCGTCACCAACTGGGCGACGAAGGAGAAGGTGAGCCAGCCGTGGA
>JAZGBK010000261.1:0-4949 GCA_036476365.1 Dehalococcoidia bacterium | reverse complement strand
ATTTCAAGACCCAGGGCTGCGGCCTGCCCATCGTCGGGGTGGAGGACTTTATCCAGGACCAGGCCAGCGTGCGCCATGTGTCCGATAGCGAGATTGAGCTCACTGCTGATAATCTGCCCTCCAGCCGCCAGATTGTAGTGCTAACGCCAGCTTTGTAAGGATAAACTATGTCCACCGTGTTGACACAGCAGAGTACAGCCATGCCGCCCTGCCAGGCGACCTGCCCCATTAACCAGGATGTAAGGGGATACCTGGCGGCTATAGCCACGGGCGACTTCCGCCGCTCCCTGGAGCTGGTCAGGGAGACCAACCCACTGCCCACCATCTGCGCCACCATCTGTGCCCATCCCTGTGAGAGCGAGTGCCGCCGGGGCCAGGCGGACAAGCCCCTCTCCATTCGTGCCCTCAAGAGGGTGGCGGTGGAGAACGGCGGCCCCCTGGCACCTCCGTCCAGGGTTTCTTCCCGGGGACAGAAGGTGGCCATTATCGGCTCCGGGCCGGCGGGGCTGACGGCGGCCCACGACCTGGCCCGTATGGGCCACCGGGTTACCGTGTTTGAGAAGGATGCCGCCCCTGGCGGCGCCATCATGAGCTACATCCCCCTCTACCGCCTCCCCCGGGAGCTGGTGGCGAGGGATATAGACAACATCCGAGCCCTGGGCGTTGATATCCAGACCGGCAAAGCCCTGGGACAGGACATCACCCTTGACGAGCTGAGGCAGCAGGGCTACGAGGCCGTCCTCCTCAGCCTGGGACTGCCTGTGAGCCGTGGCCTCAACATCCCGGGGGTCGATGGCGAAGGGGTGCTCCTCACCCTGTCCTTCCTCAAGGCAGTGAACTATGAGGGCTACCGGCTACCCCCGGACAAGACCGTCATAGTTATCGGGGGCGGCAATGTAGCCATAGATACCGCCCGCTCCGCCCTGCGGGCAGGGGCCAAGGCGGTCAAGATGGTGTGCCTGGAGGCCCCGGACGAGATGCCCGCCTATCCCTGGGAGATAGAAGAGGCCGCCGAAGAAGGCATTGAGATGAACTGCTCCTGGGGGCCCAAGCAGATTGTGGTCCAGGACGGCAGGGTGACCGTCCTGGAGTGCATGGCGGTGAAGTCGGTGTTTGACGAGCAGGGGAGGTTCAACCCCAGCTTCCACGATGACCGCTGCACCCTGATTGAGGGCGATATTGTCATACTGGCCATCGGCCAGGCATCAGATGTAGCATGGCTCCCCCAGCAGGGAGTGGCCCTGAACGAGAGGGGCCAGCTGGCTTATGACCCCGCTACTATGGCAACAGGGAAGGAGGGGGTGTTCGCCTGCGGAGAGGTGGTGCAGGGGCCCGGCTCGGCGGTGCGGGCCATGAGCCACGGCCGTCAGGCCGCCCTGGCCGTGGATGCCTACCTCCGGCACGAGACCGTTGCCTTTGAAGAGCCTTTCCCCCTATCTCAGCTGGACGAGAGGGTAAAGTCTGAGGTAAAAGGCGTTGACCGGCAGGCGGTGCCGCTGCTGGAAGTGTCTCGGCGGGTGACCTGCTTTGACCATGTGGACCTGGGCTATACGCCGGAGACGGGCGTTAAAGAGGCTCGCCGCTGCCTTAACTGCGGCAATGGTGCCCAGCTTATAGCGGACAAGTGCGTGGCCTGTCTCACCTGCGTGCGGGTGTGCCCCTACGGGGTGCCCGTGGTCAGGGAAGCCGGTGAGGTGGATATACGGGCGGACCAGTGCCAGGCCTGCGGTATCTGTGTGGGCGAGTGCCCCGCCAATGCCATCGCCTTCCGCATGGCCGGGGTGGAGGATATCCCACAGCGGCTGGAGGCGGCCCTGGCCGGTGGTAAGAAAGAGGTAGTGTTCTACTGCTCCTATAACACCTTTTACCTGAGAGGGGCGGACACCTTGGCAACGGTGGGCATCCCCTGCCTGGGGAAGATAGATGTCAAGCACCTGCTCCAGGCGGTGGCGCTGGGTGCAGAGCGGGTGTTCCTGGTGGGCTGTGCCGACGCCGACTGCCCCTACCACAGGACCCTGGACTGGGCACACAGGCGCATTGATACAGCACGCACGGTCGTTCAACAAGCTGGCCTGAGCGGTGTCACCCTTCACATGCTACACCTGGAACCACAGCAGTTCGCCGCCCTACCTCAGCACCTGTCCCAGGCCGTCCAGGAAGCTGCTCATAGCGAGGAACAAAATGATTAAAGCCAAGCACAAGTCAATAGCGTCCATAGGAGACATGTTAGCCCCATACCGCCGGGTGCTGGTGCTGGGGTGCAACACCTGCACCGCCGTGTGCCTGGCGGGAGGGGAGAAAGAGGTCTCACTCCTCGCCTCCACCCTGCGGCTGAGGAGCACCATCAACGGGCAGAAGAAGGAGTTCCTGGAGTTCGTGGTGCAGAGGCAGTGCGAGCCGGAGTTCCTGGAGGAGGCGAAGGGGCTTATCCAGGGGGCGGATGCCGTCCTCTCCCTGGCCTGCGGCGTGGGCATGAACTGTATGGCCGAAAACTTCCCCGATAAGCCTCTGCTGCCAGGAAACGACACCACCTTCCTGGGCCTGTCCACGGAGCTGGGGCTTTTTACGGAGCGGTGTGTGGCCTGCGGGGACTGCCTCATCCACCTCACCGGCGGCCTGTGCCCGCTGGCCCGCTGCGCCAAGCGGCTCCTCAACGGCCCCTGTGGCGGCTCCGAGGAGGGGCGCTGTGAGATTTCCAAGGATGTACCCTGTATATGGCAGATGATTTACGACCGCATGAAGGCCCTGGGCCAGCTGGACCGGCTCAGTGAAATCGTCCCCACCCGGGAGTGGAGCATGAACGATGCTCAGGGCCCCCGTTCCTTCGTCCGGGAGGACCTCCGGGTCCAGGTGGCGGGGGGAGGATAGCATGGCCGAATCTCAGCCGCTCAAGTCCGGTAGCAACCTGGAGAAGGTGCTGGCAGCGGGACACCTTGCTGTCACTGCCGAGGTGGGCCCGCCCAAGGGGACCAGCCCCGAAGGCATCCGGGAGAAGGGGGCCAAGCTTAAGGACTATACCGATGCCCTGAATATCACCGATAACCAGACGGCCATCGTGCGCCTGTGCAGCCTGGCCGGCTGTGCCGTGCTCAAGCAGGTGGGCGCCGACCCGTTGATGCAGATTGTGTGCCGGGACCGCAACCGCCTGGCCATCCAGGCCGATGTCCTGGGCGCTGTGGCCTTGGGGATAAAGAACTTCCTGTGCCTCTCCGGCGACCACCAGAAGTTCGGCAACCACCCCAACGCCAAGGGGGTGTACGACCTGGACTCCACCCAGCTCATCGCCACCCTGCGGCAGATGCGGGACGACAAGAAGTTCATCTGCGGCGATGATGTCTCCGGAGATACCCCCATGTTCATCGGCGCTGCCGCCAACCCCTATGCCGACCCCTTTGAGTTCCGGGTGATAAGACTGGCCAAGAAGGTAAAGGCCGGGGCAGACTTCATCCAGACCCAGGCGGTGTACGATGTTGACAAGTTTGCCCGCTACATGGAGCTGGTGTGTGACATGGGCCTGGACAAGCAGACCCATATCCTGGCCGGTATTATCCCCGTGCGGGCCTCGGGCATGGCCCGCTATATGCAGACATCGGTGCCGGGGGTGGCTGTGCCCCAGTCCTTGATTGACCGCATGAAGGCCGCCGAAGACAAGGGTGGGGAAGACCGCAAGCAGCGAGGCGAGCACGGTCGCGAGGAGGGCATCAACATCTCCCTGGAGCTCATAGAGCAGGTGAGGCAGATACCGGGTGTCCACGGCATACACATCATGGCCGTGAACTGGGAGGATATTGTGCCGGTGCTGGTAGAGAAAGCGGGCCTCTACCCCCGGCCGCATGTGGAATGAACGTCGCAGGAGGGAAATAGTGGCAAAGCTATCACCGGAGGCCAGAGAAGATTTCGTCGCCCCCATGACGGAGGGGGTCATCAACGATGTCACCCTGGAGGCGTTCCGCCGCCGGGTGGGCAGCGACCTCCACATCAGCAATATCTTCAACACGCAGGCCAACAAGGACGCTATCCGCAAGTTCGCCGACGGCATAGGGGACCCCAATCCCCTGTGGCGGGACGATGAATACGCCGCCGGCACCCGCTACGGGGGCATAGTAGCGCCCCCCAACTGGTATTACAGCGTCTATCCCACCTGGGTCAGCCAGGGGCTGCCGGGCGTCCATGCGTTTCACTCCGGCAACGACTGGGAGTTCTACAAGCCGATACAGCTTGATGATGTTATCCGGCCGGTGGCCACCTTCACCGGCTTTGATATCAAGGAGAGCAAGTTCGCCGGTAAGATGGTCATGGAGTACCAGCGGGCTGAGTTCTTCAACCAGAAAGACGAGCTCCTAGCTAAGACCGACCTGTGGCTGGTGCGTACCGAGCGGAAGGCGGCGCGGGACGCGGGTAAGTACCATCAAATTGAGCTGCCACACCCGTGGACGGAGGAGGAGCTGGAGCGTGTCGAGGAGGCCTGTGTTTCCGAAGAGGCCCGGGGCTCCAAGACTCGCTTCTGGGAGGATGTGGAGGTCGGCGAGGAGGTCCCTCCCGTCATAAAGGGCCCTCTGGGTATCACCGATATGATAGCCTACTGCGCCGGGGCCGCCCCGGTGCAGCTTCTGGCCCACGGCGCGGGGCTGCGCCTCTACCGCCGCCACCCTGCCTGGGCCTTCCGTGACCCCAACACCAACGCTTTGGAGCCCATCTATGGAGTGCACTACAACAAGGCGGCCGCCAAGGCCGCCGGGCTGCCTTTCCCTTACGATGTGGGTGCCCAGCGCCACTGCTGGATAATTCACCTGCTCACCAACTGGATGGGGGACGACGGCTGGCTGAAGAAGAACTATGCCGAGTACCGGCGCTTTGTATACCTCTCGGATGCTGTGTGGATTAGTGGCAAGGTAACCGCCAAGTATGTCGACGATGACGGTGAGCATTGCGTGGATATTGAGCACCAT
>JAZGBK010000260.1:0-2095 GCA_036476365.1 Dehalococcoidia bacterium | reverse complement strand
GGGCTGGGCGAAACGGGGCTCCGGCGTGGGGGGATGGGCGGCAGCGGCCTGGGGCTCCCCGGAGACACCTGCTGGGGGAGGAGCCTCCTGGAGCTGGCGTTCCACATCTTCCAGGGCCTGCAGCACTTCGGTGGCGGAGGCGGGGCGTTGCTCCGGGTCTTTGCTCAGCAGCCTCAAGATTAAAGCTTCCAGCCCATCAGGGATGTCGGGCGCGAAGCGCCGGGGCGGCACGGGCAGGTCGTTGATATGGGAGAAGATGACCCGCACCGGGTCATCCCCGGGGAAGGGCACCCGCCCCGTCACCATCTCGTAGAGCGTAGCCCCCAGCATGTAGAGGTCCGAGCGGGCATCGGCCTGCCGCCCTAGGGCCACTTCAGGGGGCATATACGCTACGGTGCCTACCATCATCCCCGCCTGCGTCACCCTGGGGCCGCCAACTAAGTAGGCCAGCCCGAAGTCACCCAGCTTGGCCACCCCCTCCCCGGTAAGCCAGATGTTGCCCGGCTTCACATCCCGGTGCAGGATGCCGTGCCCGTGGGCATGCTCCAGGGCCCGGGACACCTCCTTGCCGATGCGCACGGCGGTGGCGGCATCCAGGCACTTCTGTGGGGAAGAGGCGATGAGGTGCTCCACATCGCCCCCCTCCATAAGCTCCAGCAGCAGGTAGTGCTGGCCCCCTTCCTGGCCCATGTCGTGGATGGTGACCACGTTGGGGTGCGTCAGGCGGGCCATGGCCTGCACCTCCCGCTGGAGGCGCAGTAGGCCCTCGGGGTCCAGGGTCTCTTCCTTGATGAGCTTGATGGCCACCTTGCGGTCCAGCACGGTGTCCTGGCACAGGAATACGATGCCCTTGCCGCCCTCCCCCAGCTTCTTCAGGACCTGGCAGCGGCCGCCCTGGAAGGATTCAACCAACGCTCACCTTCCACCCGCTCGACATAGAAGCAATGATACTCCTTGCTGAGCGCCTGTCAATAAGACGAATTCGCCTGTTAGTGGACGGGGCGCCCCTGACAGGGTCGCTCCGCTTTCTGCGCTAATTATCCTTGCTAAACGACCTGACCGCCCCTCTTCCTTGACCCCGCGCAGGGCCTCAGGATAGACTATGGGCGAAGGAGGCACCATGGAGCCAGCCCTTGTCCTGGTGGAGCGGGAGCAGGCAATAGCCACCGTCACCCTCAACCGCCCAGAGGTGCGCAACGCCCTGAACACCCCTATGCTCCTGGAGCTGCGGGCGGCCCTGGAGGACATAGGCAGGGACGACGGGGTGGCAGTAGACACCGGACGGCGGCGCGTCCGTACTCTGCAGACTTCAAAGGGAGAGGAGCAGGAATGAACCTGTCAGGCAGGGTTGCCATCGTCACCGGCGGCGGCCGGGGGATTGGCCGGGGCATCTCCCTGGCACTGGCCAGGGCGGGGGCGAAAGTGGCCATCAACTACCGCAAGGACGAGGCCAGCGCCAGGCAGACCGTGGCCGATATCCAGGCCCTGGGTCGCGAGGGTCTGGCCCTGCCCGCCGATAACACCGACCCCGCCCAGGTGAAGGAGATGGTGGCCCGCACCCTGGAGGCCCTCGGCAAGGTGGACATCCTGGTGAACAACGCTGGCATCGCCTCCCGGGGCGACCATGTGATAGATACCAGCTTCAGCGAGATTGAACGGGTAGTGGGCACCCACGCCTTCGGTGCCTTCCACTTTACCCAGGCGGTGCTGCCCGTGATGCGACAGCAGCCCCGGGGGGACATCCACTTCATCTCCTCCCGGGCCGCCCAGGACTGTCCCCCACGCTACAGCCCCTATGTTATGGCCAAGCTGGCTATGGAGGGGCTGGCCCTGGTGCTGGCCAAGGAGGAGATAACCCACAACATCCGGGTGAACATCATCCGCTGCGGCCTGGTGGAGACAGACATGGGGCGGCGGCTGGTGAAGGGCACCGTGGGCGCGGACATCAAGGACATCTACACCAACATGCCCTTCGGCCGGGTGTGCCAGCCGGAGGATGTGGGCAACCTGTGCGCCTTCCTGTGCTCCGAGGAGGGCGGATATGTCTCGGGGCATGTCATGTTCATCGACGGGGGGGAGAGTGTGGGGGAGTTCG
>JAZGBK010000026.1:0-6687 GCA_036476365.1 Dehalococcoidia bacterium | reverse complement strand
GGATTATATCTGGTGGCTTCGCTCCCCAGTTCCCCCTGGGGGTCCGGGGGCGCAGCCCCCGGAATTGTCTAACGGGTGGGTGGGTGGGAATGAAAATGGTTGTAAAACGACCTCAGGACCGCCGGTTGCGCCCTGCCGCCGGATACTCTATTATCCCTGGTAATCACTCCGGCTGTAGAGAGGAGCGGGCCATGGCATGGCTGGTGGTCAAGACCAGGACCGGGGTGTTCCCCGGGTGGGACACCCCCTACGAGGAGGAGGCGGTTGCCGCCGCCGGTGGCCGCCTGAAGAGGCAGGACTGCCCCACCGAGGAAGCCCTCATCGCCAACTGCAGCCAGGCCGACGCCATCATCACCGCCAACGAGCCTTTTACCGCCAGGGTGATACACTCCCTGGACCGCTGCCGCCTCATCGCCAACTGCAAGACGGGCTATGACAATGTGGACCTGGAGGCGGCCACCCGCCGGGGAGTGCTGGTGAGCAATGTGCCCGACTACGGCGTGGAGGAGGTGTCCACCCACGCCATGGCCCTGCTGCTGGCCTGCGCCCGCAAGCTGCTGCAGTACGACACCGCCACCCGGGAGGGGAAGTGGATGATAGTGCTGCCCCCGGTGCACCGTCTCCAGGGCCAGACCC
Organism: Dehalococcoidia bacterium; assembly: GCA_036476365.1. Lineage (GTDB taxonomy): Bacteria > Chloroflexota > Dehalococcoidia > JACVQG01 > JAHKAY01 > JASLQE01. The sequence continues at coordinate 6,051 of JAZGBK010000026.1, read as the reverse complement.
TGGGCCTCATCGGCCTGGGGCGCATAGGACGGGCGCTGGTGCCCAAGGCCCGGGCCTTCGGGCTGCGGGTGGTGGCCCACTCTCCCAGCATCACACAGGAGGTAGCCCAGAGGCTGGGGGTGGGGCTGGTGGGGCTGGAGCAGTTGCTACGAGAGTCGGACTTCGTCTCCCTGCACACCTCCCTCACCCCCCAGAAACACCACATGCTACGGCTGGAGCACTTCCGCCTCATGAAGCCCACCGCCTACCTCATCAACACCGCCCGGGGGCAACTGGTGGACGAGGCCGACCTTTACACCGCCCTCACCCAGGGCATCATCGCCGGGGCGGGGCTGGATGTGCTGGACACCATAGACCCCCAGCCCCCCAACCCCGATAACCCCCTGCTCAGGCTGCCCAGTGTTATTTTATCCGCCCACTCCGCCCACTACTCCGCCGAGGCCTTCGCCTACCTGGTGCGCCGCCCCGCCGAGGAGGTGGCCCGGGTGCTGCAGGGAGGTTTCCCCGAAAACCTGGTGAACCCGGAGGCCGAAGGGGCCTACACCGCCCGCTGGGGCGGGGGGTGAGGGAGGGGCCTCTTACCCCCTACACCACCCCCCCGGCCCGGAACTGGGCGATGTCCTCCCAGGAGTAGCCCAGCTCCTGGAGCACCTCCTCCGTGTGCTGGCCGAACTGGGGGGCCACCCTGGGTATCTGAGCAGGGGTGCGGCTGAAGCGCACCGGGAAGCCCACCACACGGGTGCGGCCCAGGTCGGGGTGGTCCACCTCGGTAACATACTGGTTATCCACCACCTGGGGGCTGCTGAGGGTCTCCCCCAGCTCCAGGATGGGGGCATAGGCGAACTGGCAGCCGGCCTGGCCAAAGGTTTCCAGCCACTGGTCCCGGTCCCTGGTAGCGAAGGTGCGGTCCAGGATTTCAATGAGCTCGGCGTAGTTCTCCCGGCGCTTGAGGGCGGTCTCAAAACGGGGGTCGTTCTCAAGCTCGGCCAGGCCCATCACCCCACAGAGCTCCCCCCAGAAGCGGTCGGACTGGGGCTCCGCCAGCATAAGCCACTTGCCGTCGGCGCACTGGTACATGTTGGAGAGCGGCTGGCGGGCCCGCTTGCGGGAGTGTCGGGCACGGGGCCGGCCCTGGATAAGCGCCGAGTTGACATTGATGGCCTGCTGGTGCACAGCACCCCCCAACAGGGAGGTCTCAATCTCCTGGCCCACCCCCTGGCGGTCCCGGGCGATGATGGCGGCCATGACCCCATAGGCCAGCATGGTAGCGCCAAGCTGGTCAAACAGGCCGGGCATAAGGTGAGTAGGCTCCTTGAAGTCCCGGTCCCCGGCGGCCCACATGGCCCCCGAGAGGGCCTGGGCGATGGGGTCAAAGGCCCGCCGGTCGCCCCACGGGCCCCGGGAGCCGTAGCCGTGGGCGCGGGCGTACACCAGCCGGGGGTTGTACTGGCTCAGGGTGTCGAAGTCCACCTTCAGCCTCTTGGCCAGGGTCCCGCTGAAGTTGGTGAGGAAGACATCGGCCTTCTCCACCATGCGGTACAGTACCTGGCGGCCCCTATCCTGCTTCAGGTCCAGGGTGATGCCCCGTTTGCTACGGTTGGCGGTCTCAAAGCCCAGCACCCGGCCCCCGGGTAGCTGGGTGGACTCCCCCCACATGGCCGCCGCCCCCCGGAAGCCGTCCCCCCGCACCGGGTCCTCAATCTTGACCACATCGGCGCCCAGGTCGCCCAGCATATACCCGGCGGCGGGGCCGTTATGCCACACCGCCCACTCCACAACCTTTATCCCTTCAAGAGGACCAGCCATGACTCACCTCCTCGGTAATGTTTTCAGTCGCCCCGCACGAGCAGTCCCTTGCCCACCCACTCACCGGCCTGCTCCCCCCTCTAATCCCCCAGGAAGGCCCGCTCCGGGTCTAAGGCCCGCATAATGGTCAGCTCCTCCAGGGTGGGCGGTGGGATGTCCTCCACCCGGGGGGCCACCTTCAGCTCCCAGCCGCAGCCGGCCCGCACGGCGGCCACCCTGTCCTCCAGCGAGCCGCCGTGACCATCGGAGAGGCAGGCCACCAGGGTGAAGTCCGGCTCCCCGTTGAGCTTGCGGAACACCCCCAGGGGTGATACCAGGGTGCCGATGCGCTCCCCGGGGCAGGTAACATACTCCACCTGCTCCACGAAGCGGTTGCGGGACTGGTTCATCACCAGCACCGACTCCCGGGAGTTGACGGCATCGTTAGCGCCGCCAGTGCCGGTGAGAAAGGTCTCCCCGTGGCGGGTGGTCAGGCGGGTGGTGTTGATGTTGCCGTAGCGGTCCACCTGCGCCCCCCCCAGCACGCTGATGCAGCGGTTGCTCTCGCCACCCACGAATACAGCGTAGGCGGATACGCTATCGGTGAGCATCTTGGCGGTGGGGATATTGGATATGTTGGTGAGCATGGGGTCGCCGGGGCGGGGGGAGTAGCCCAGCTGCCCCGAGCCCAGGATGAGCGCCAGGGTATAGCCCTCCCTCAGGAGCTGATAGTGGCACAGCCAGCCGGTGATGCCGGACGCCCCCACCCCCACCAGGGCGGTGCGGTAACCCTTCTCCAGCACCAGTCCCCTTATCTGGCGGGAGGCAGCGGCAATCATCACCTCAGCGGGGGATGGCGGCCGCTCCCAGTCCACCACATCCCACAGGGACTCCATCTGGTGCTCCCAGGCCTCCCTTCGCCCCTTGCCCTTGAGAAAAAGGGCACGGTCCCGGCCCAGCTTCTGCCGATATCCCTGGTGGTCACCGGTGCCCAGCACCCACTCCTGGAGCCACCCCTCCAGGGACTCCCGCTCCCGGGAGGCCTGGCGCAGGGCCACCAGGAGCTCATAGTCCGCCCCGTAGCTCTCGAAGCCCCTCAGCTCGTGGTGCACCAGGCCCACAGGGTGAGCGCCCAGGGGGGCCTGACACACCGCTTTTACCATGTAGCCGGGGATGCGCACCTGGGTAGCGTGCTCCCGGATAAACTCGGGCGGCACCACCTTCTCCACCGTCACCAGCACCCCATCGCTGGCCCAGGGGCCCCAGTATGGGTCCTCGCCGGGGGTGGCCAGGATGGTATTGCCCAGGGGGTCGGCCACACAGCCGTGGAGGATAGCCAGGTCCGGGTTGAGGGCCTTCACCAGCCCTACCTCCCGACCGCTGCCGAAGGGGTCCTGGAGCACCTGGAAGGAGTCCCGGTTCTCCTCCACCATGCGGCTCCCCAGGAGCGACCTGGTGGGCATGAAGCCGCAGCCCATGGCCCCGGCCATGAGCCTCTGGTGCAGGGTGAGGAGGGACCAGCTCTCAATGTGGAGCGCGCCCCGGCGCACCGCCTCCTGCACCAGGGGGATGGGTGCCGGGGAGGGATAGCCGTAGGAGGCCGAGGTAGTGATAGCCTTGCCCACCAGACCGGAAACCGCCAGCAGCATGTTGTAGTCTCTCAGCGACAGGGTGATGAGGGTAAAGTCCGGACTCTTCCCCCAGAACTGCCGCATTACCTCGGCGGTGGCCGCCGAGCAGTTGCGGGAAGTGAACAGGGACATGCCCGGCCTCACCAGGGTAGCCACCGCCTGCGGCAGAGGCATAACCTTGCTCTCGCCGGAGTCACTCAAGCGAAAGGTGCCCTCTACTATGCGGCGTATGTCATCCCCTGGCACCAGGCCCACCTCGCTAAATAGCTTGGATTTTGAGCTTTATTGTAAGCGCCCCACCGGAGATTGACAAGCTGATGGAAGAGCGACCTTGATTGACCACCCCCCTGCTTGACAACCGGCGGTGCGGGCCATATCTTGGTGGTAGACTTCCTCCGTCCTGTGGGAGCCGCAGCCGGATTCACCAGCCCAGGAGGCCGATATGGGAAGCAGCGGGCGCCTCTATATATGGCTGGCCCTACTGCTGGCAGTGGTTGTGGTAGTCGTCTGGGCCTGCCGCACCCAGGGCTCCAGCGCCGACCTCAGCGAGCAGTTGCAGCAAGCCGAGCAGCAACTGGTCGCCCAGCAGGCCGAGGTCGCCCGGCTGGCTGCCGCCCTCGCCGATGAAGAGACCGGCGCCTCCAGCCTGGAGGAAGCCCTATCCTCCGAAAAAGAGGTCGGCTCCCACCTCTCCTCCCTGCTGGCCCAGGCACTGGGCAAAGGCCGCCAGCTCAGCCAGCAGATAGCAGAGCTACAGGCCCGGCTGGGTGAGCCTACCCCGACCCCAGCGCCCGCCTCCACTCCAACACCAGCACCCAGCGGCACCCCGATTCCACCTCCATCCGGCACCCCCACACCGACACCCACACACCCCCCAGCACCAGTGAGTGATGCCGTCGCCCAGGCCCGCCAGGCGGTGGTGCTGGTAAAGAGCTCCACAGCAGAGAGCTCAGGGTTCATTTTTGACCAACGGGGCCTGGTGCTGACCACCGCCCACGCCGTGGGGGAAGACCCCTGGGTGACCGTGATCACCGGGGATGCCGTGCCCCTACTGGGGGATGTGGTGGGGCGTCACCTGCCTATGGATGTGGCCATCATCCAGCTACGCACTCAGAGCCAGATGCCGGCACTGGTGCTGGGGGATAGCAGCCCGGCCAGCTTCGAGGGTGACCTCGTGTTCCTGGGCTACCCCCGGGGCTCTCCGCTGGGGCAGGGGGCTACCTTCACCACAGGAAGCTTCTATGCCCAACGGATAGCAAGCGGGATATCCTATCTCCAGATAGATGCCTCCCTTACCCCCGGCAACAGCGGCGGCCCTCTCATCAACAGCCGGGGCGAGGCCATCGGCATCTACACAGCCAGGTTATTCCAGCCGGGGGCCGGACACACCCAGGGGGCAGCCTTCGCCATCGCCATGAACCCAGTGAAGAATGCCATCCCTTCCCTGTCAGCAGGGATGGACATCACCACCGCACCTCCAACTACTGCGCCCACTCGGGAAACCCTGTACCGCAATGTAGGTTGGGGCTACGCCCTGCGGCTGCCGGCGGGATGGGTGACCGACGAGGGCCGGCTTGACTCCGTGCTCCTGTGGTCCACGGAGCGCATGGTAGGCGGCGAGGTCTTCGGCCGCCAGGCTACCGACTATACCGTGGGCTCGTGGACTGACTTCCTGCTGGATGCTATCCAGGACCGGGCCACCGATTTTGAAGTGCTGTCCCGCAGCCCCGCACTACTGGCCACCGGCGTGCCGGGCATCTCCGTCCTATACACCGCCACCTTCCCGTCGCACGAAGCGCCGCTGAAGGTGAGGCTGGTCGCGGCCATAGCCGGCAACCGGAACCTGGCCCTGCAGGTCTATGCCGAGGAGTCCGCCTGGGAGGAGCACAGCCCCCAACTGGAGACCCTGGCCGCCGGCTTCATCCCCAGCCCGTAGGCAACTACACAGTCGCTCCAAGGAGGGGGAATGGCAAGCGGCAGATGGTTTTACCCGCGAATAGCTCTGGCGCTATCCATCCTGCTGGTGGGCATTTCGGCCTGCGTTTCTGCGGGATCCTATGAAAAGCTGCAAGAACAGCAAACACAGACCCTACAGCAACTATCTACTCAGCAAGCAGAAATACTGCGGCTTCAGGCCGCCTTATTCCAAGAAAAGGCCAAGACCACCGACCTCAGTGTCCGAGTAGCGAACCTTCAGTCGGAACTGACGGTTGCCCAGAGCCAGGCTTCCGACCTGGAACAGGAAGTTGCAGACCTGCAAGCGGGGCTGTCAGCGGCACGGAGCCAAGCTACCAGTCTAGAAGCAGAGGTGTCCAAGCTCACCTCGGCCTGGGAGGCCGAAAAACAAGAGGTCTCCCGCCTGGACTCCGAGTTGTCCCAGGCCAAGGACACCAATCTAAGTCTGAACCAGCAGATGGACAGCCTCAAGACAGACCTGTCCCAGGCCCAGAACATCAATACCAGCCTTGACCAACAGATAGAGGGTCTCAGAACACAGGTGTCTTTTCTGCAGTCGCTTATCGCCCAGCGGAGCGCAGAGACTCAGTCCCTGGCTCAGGTAATATCCGTAGCCCGGCCAGCCGTAGTTCGTATTCAGACAGCTACTGGGGAGGGCTCGGGCTTCTTCTTTGATAAG
>JAZGBK010000259.1:0-4943 GCA_036476365.1 Dehalococcoidia bacterium | reverse complement strand
TACCACCAGGATGTAGCGTCCGGCTGCGCTCCGGCTAAACACCTTGTATAGCCCTTCCCTGCCTTTTCTAATATGCCGCCTGTCCGATAGGCAGGCTTCCTCAACTTCGGTAAAGGGAATATCGTGCTTCGACTCAATCTTATCCAGGACATGGTCATCAACTTCCAGAGACTCTATGCGAAGCACCAATCATCCTCTCCGCCTACGAGTGTATACAAACTGTATACCCATGTCAAGGGGAATCCAACACCGGGCTAACGGCACAGGGCGCGCTGCTGTGGGATAGAATAAGGCTATAACTCAGAGCGTTTGCACAGGCCAACGAGAACTCTCCACATTCCATGGAAAAGCGGGCGCAACACGGCGCTTTCTCAGGGTGAGGGCAGGAGCTCCAGGAAGGCCTCTATACGGGTGCGGAGCTGGCCGGTGGAGGGCACATTGTAGTCGTCCTCAATAGGCAGCACAGGCACCCCGGCCTCCTTCTCCAGGTACTCCCGCACATCGGGGACATCCAGCTCGTGGGTATCGCAGTAGCGGATGATGTAGAAGATGACCCCCTGCACGCCGTAGTCCTGAACGAAGCCCTTGAGGTAGCCGAAACGCTCCTCCAGGTCCTGGGCATGGCTGCCGGTGCGGGGGCGATAGGTGCGGGGACAGTTGATGCCCTCCAGATAGCGGCGGGCCAGGGCCTGGACGGGTGGTGCCGTGTTGCCTACCATCTGCCAGTGCGCCCGGCTACCGGTGCATATATCGTCCATCACCACATAGGCGCCGGTATCCTCCACCAGCTTGATGAAGGGGGTATCGTCCAGCTCGCTGCCGTAGATGAGCACCCGGGGGCGGGGGGGCAGGGGCTGCCGGGCCGAGGCCTCGGCTATCACCTCCCGCAGCAGCTCGTTGGCCTCGACCACGGGCACGGTGGTGATGGCCATCATCACCTGAAGCACCTCGGTGCCGGTGATGCGCGGGGCCTTGCGCAGCTCGTAAAGCTCCCGGATGAGGCGGCGGCTCTCGTCGTGCAACTCCACCGCCGCCTTCAGGGCCTCCGGGGTGACCTTCTTACCGGTGAAGCTCTCCAGGGCCCGCTGAAAGCCTTCCAGCTCCATCTCAAAGAAGGGGTAAGAGGAGGGAGACACCATGTGAGGCACATTGATGAAGTGGGTAAAGGGCACGGGGCTGTAGAAACGCCAGATATCGTAGATACGCTGTACCGTATCGCAGCTATGGGGGACCACCAACCCGTCCAGGAACTCGTAGTCGCCCCGGAGCGCCCGGTCAAAGCAGCTACGTATGAAGGGGCACATGATGGTCTCCAGGTAGGCATCCGCCTGGGAGATGGGCACCCGGGTGCTGCCCTGGATGCGGAAGGGCACCAGGTCCAGGGCGGTGAGGAACTCCACTGGAGGATAGCAGCACAGGTAGCCCACTACCTTCTTACCTTCGCCCTTGAGCTGGCGGGCCCTGCTGCCGAAGTCCTCCACCAGCTCCTGGGCACGGGATATGCCCTGCCTCTGGGTAACGACCATGGGACTCCTTTCCCTCAGATAACCCCTTGCTGTCTCAGAGAGTCTATCTCCTGAGGTGTGTAGCCCCCCACCTCCTGGAGCACCTGCTCGGTGTGCTCCCCCAGGTGAGGGGCGGGGAAGGCCACCTGGGCCGGAGTAGCGCTCAGGTCCACCGGAGGCCCTGCCGCCCGCACCCGGCCCATATCTGGGTGGTCGTACTCCCGAATGTACTGGTTCTCCATCACCTGGGGGTCACTCAAGAGGTCGGCTATGGTATTTATGGGGGTAACGATGAAATCGCCCCTATCCTTGAGGAAGCGCACCCACTCCTGGGCGGGGCGCTCCCGGAAAATCTCGTCCAACAAGGCTACCGCCTCGGCGGCATGCTGCTCCCGGTCCAGGGCGGTGGCGAAGCGGGGGTCGTCGGCCAGCTCGGGGCGGCCCACGGCCTGGCAGAGGGGAGCCCAGTAGCGGTCGGACTGAATGTGGGCCAGGGCCAGCCAGCGGCCGTCCTGGCAGCGGTAGTGGTTCCACAGGGGGTTCCAAGCGCGGTCCCGGGCCTGGCGGGGGAAGTCCTGCCCCAAGAGACACGCCAGCGATACCGAAAGCCCCTGAAGGGCCATCATGCTGCTGAGGTGGGAGACATGCACCTCCTGCCCCACCCCGAAGCGCTCCCGGGCCAGCACCGCCACCACCACACCGTGGGCCAGCATCATAGCCCCCATCTGGTCGGAGATGCCGCCCACCAGGCCCAGGGGAGGCATCTCCGGCTCCCCGGCGGCAAACATGAAGCCGGAGCGGGCCAGGCCCAGATAGTCAAAGGCAGGCTCCTGGCTTTCGGGGCCCCGGGGCCCCCATCCCGAGGCGCTGGCGTAGATGAGCCTGGGGTTGTGGCCGGAAAGAGTGGCGTAGTCCAGCCCCAGCCGCCGGGCCACCCCAGTGCGGAAGTTCTGGACGAACACATCGCTATTGGCCACCAGGCGGTAGACCACCTCGCTGGCGCCGGGGCTCTTAAGGTCCAGGGCGATGCCCTTCTTGTGACGGTTGCAGGTCTCAAAGTAGTAGTTGCGGCCACCGGGGAGCTCGGTGGGGATGCCCCGGATGCGCACCAGCCCCCGCCCCGGGTCGCCCACCTCTTTCTGCTCAATCTTGATGACCTCGGCCCCCAGGTCGGCCAGCATCACAGCGGCCATAGGCCCGAACTGCCAGATGGTCCAGTCCAGCACCCGGATACCGTCTAAAGGCTGCACGCCGCCTCCAACACCGAGAATCTGTCCATTGTAAAAAATCGCAGATAGAAACGCAAACCCCGCCAGGCAGACAGAGACCCTTCCTATTTTGCTTTTCTTACCGGGTACCTGATAAGGGTCTTGGGGACTTTGGCGTCAGGGCGAGTTAGGTATTCCTCCTCGTGCATACCAGCTATCTCGTATCCGCTTTCCCCGGTGAACTTGTGCAAGCGCTCAATAGTCGGCTCCTCCTGGTCATAGGGGCCGAGATGGAGTATCTGGGCTACGGTACCATATTCCCAGGTCTCAACCTTGACCTCCACATTGGGCACCTTCTGGAGTAAGGAAGTGGTATCTTGTGGAATGGGTAAGCCTATGATGTGAGTCCATTCCTCCTTGGGGACAAGATGGGCATCAGGATAGCGGGCGCGAAGACCGCTCACTTTGAAAGTAGGCATTCCCTTCTTCTTGAGGTCAAACTTTAGCGTGTAGACCGAACCGTAGAGCGCTGGCATGACTTCAGGGAAGACCTTGTCCGGGGCGCCTTTGCCACGAACTACTGCCATTTTTTGCGATGCCATTTCCAGCATTTGAGGCTCTGACTTGGATGATTTCTTTGGTGCCACTTGGATACCTCCTCTGGCAAACAGCCTCTACCGGGGCCGCTCCCAGATGAAGTGGGGCCGGGTTCAGGCCCCGGCGGCCTTCTCGGCGGCCCGCACCGTGTTCAGCAGCAGCATGGTTACCGTCATCGGCCCCACCCCACCCGGCACGGGGGTGATGGCCTTGGCCTTCTCCTTCACCGCCTCAAAGTCCACATCACCCACCAGGCGGTAGCCCGTCTTGGTGCTGGCATCTGGGATACGGTTCACACCCACATCAATCACCACCGCCCCATCCTTGACCATGTCTGCGGTGACGACATGGGCCTTGCCGGCAGCGGCGATAACGATATCTGCTTCCCGCACATAGTGGGCCATATCCACGGTGCCGGTGTGGACCACGGTGACAGTGGCATTGGCCCCCTTGGCTTTCTGTATCATCATGGCCATCAGCGGCTTGCCCACAATGTTGCTGCGGCCCACGATGACCATGTGTTTGCCCCCGGGGTCGTTGCCGCTGCGTGTGAGCAGCTGCATGATGCCGTGGGGGGTACAGGGTAGAAAGTCCGGCTCGCCAATGAGGAGCTTGCCCACATTAACCGGGTGAAAGGCGTCCACATCCTTCTCGGGGGCTATGTTGTTGATTATCTGCTTCTCATCCAGGTGCTTGGGCAGCGGCATCTGCACCAGAATGCCGTGGAAGCGGGGGTCCTGGTTGAGCTCGGCCAGTTTCTCGAGCAGGTCAGACTCGGAGATATCGGCGGGGAGGCGGATGGTCTCCTCGTGCACCCCCACCTCCTCGGAACCCTTCGCCTTGGCCGTCACATAGGATATGGAGGCGGGGTCCTCACCCACCAGCACCACCGCCAGGCCGGGTATCACGCCCTTGCTGGCCTTCAGCTCCTTCACCTGCTGGGCTATCTCCTGGCGGATTTCCGCCGCCACCTGCGTGCCCGAGATTACCTGTGCCGTCATATAGGGTCTCCTTTCAATTAGCCCTGGCTGTCTCCTTGAGTGTGGGGAACAGGCCACAGCTCCTGAACTCGTCACAGTAGCCCAGCTTGTAACACTTGGGCTTGAGAGCATTGCCAATGGTGGAGGCCACCTTGGTGGTCTCGGCCTTTATCTCCTCAAACAGGGCTACAATCTCCCACTGGGCACGGGGGCACAGACGCAGGGCGCTGGCGGCGATCAGCTCCCGGGCATTCATGGTCATCACCACCTCCGTCTCCATAGCCGAGGGCAGCAGGTAGCGGGCATCCTCCTCAGCCACCCCGGCCTCCACCAGCTCTGAGTACAGCCCGAAGGCGGCCCGCACCCCATCCTCAAAGCGTGACCGCAGCTCCGGGGTAGCCGAGAGGCTGGGTGGGGTGACAAACTTCGGCTCGCCCATCCGCACATAGCGCTGGCTGCGCTGTGTGTAGCTGGCCAGGCGGTGCCGCACCAGCTGGTGGCTGGTAACCCGGGAGATGCCCTCCAGGGAGAAAGTGAAGCTGGCGTGCTCCAGGGGTGACAGGTGCCCGGCGGAGATGAGCCGGTTGATGAGTTTGGCCGCCTCCTGGGGAGTCTCCCTGTCCATTAGCTGGCGGGTGGGGAGGGGGGAGGTT
>JAZGBK010000258.1:0-6659 GCA_036476365.1 Dehalococcoidia bacterium | reverse complement strand
AGGGCAAGCAGCGCATCCCCCACCTGATGGGTCTCATTGACGACTACCGCGTGAAGGGGGCCATTTTCCTGCAGCAGAAGTTCTGCGACCCCCACGCCTACGATGCCCCCGCCGTCGAGCGGGCCCTCAAGGAGAAGGGGGTTCCCCTCCTCTCCCTGGAATACGATGTGGTTATGCCGGTGGGGCAGTTCCGCACCCGCATTGAGGCCTTCCTGGAGATGCTGGCAGTGGAGGACCTCTAAGAAAGGAGACGGCCATGGTCATGAAGACAGAGCAGCTCTATCCCACCAAGCCCATAGAGTGCTGGGGGCACATGAAGGAGCTGAGGGGGCGCTTCTTCAAGAACATGTGGAAGGCCCAGGAGCGGGGTCAGCCGCTGTACATGGGGGCCGGGCTTTCCTTCATGGGGGCGCTGCCTATGGGGCTGGGGGACAGCTACAGCCTGATGCACGGCCCCTACTTCGCCCGGCTCATGCGAGATCCGGACCGGGCCGTGTGGTGCCACGAGGGCTCCGAGATGCACGGGCTGAGCCGGGACCTGTGCTCCACCCTGAGGCTGGCCATCGGCACCTTCTACCGGGGCTTCCACAGTACGGGGGATTCAGGGGAGCAGGTCCACCCCCAGTTTGTGTTCGAGCCCCAGATATGCATCGCCCAGAGCAAAATCGCCCAGATTTTCAGCCGGGAGTACTCCATCCCCTTCATCGCCATGGAAATCCCCTTCATAACCGACCGCTCCGACGAGCAGCATGTGGAGAGCGCCCGCCGCTACTTTATAGACCAGGCGGGGAGCGCCATTGAGCAGATGGAGAAAGCCACCGGCATCAAATATGATGACGAAAGGTTGATTCAGGGGGTGCGCAACCAGTGGGAGGCGTGCCGCTACTGGGGCCTGGTATGCCTGCTGCAGAAGGCCGCGCCCGCCCCCCTGGACATGCGCATGCTGGAGTCCTTCGGCGCCATGCTCTTCGCCGTCGGCCCCTTCCGCAAGGAAGGGGTGGAGGGCATTAAGGCCCTCTACGAGGAGACCCTGGAGCGGGTGAAGGAGGGCATCGCCGCCCTGGGCACGGAGCGCTGCCGGATTCTCTATGACGGCCAGCCGGTGTACTACCGGATGTCCCTGCTGCGCTACCCCAGCCGCTACGGGGCGGTGATGGTGGGGGGGCGCTTCACCTACATCATGCACGGCTCCTACTCCATAGCCGAAGACGGCACCTGGGGGCCCGCGCCCACCCTGGAGGAGTTGGGGTTGCCCCTGCGCACCAGGGAGGATGCCCTGAGGGTGCTGGCCGACCACTGCATGCTCTACCGCCCCATGATGTGGACGGAGTATGTCCCCTCCAAGGTCAGGGAGCACATCATGCTGGCACGGGACTGGAATGTGGACGGAGTCCTGTATCACCTGGACCTGGGGTGCAAGTTCATAGCTGCCGGGCACCAGGAGGCCAAGCTGGCGGTTCAGGACATGGGGATACCCACCATGTCCTTTGAGGCCTCCAGCTCCGACCCCCGGGACCTCTCCGAGAGCCAGGTGGTGGACCAGATGGATGCCTTCCTGTCCAACATGGGCCTGACACAAATCGATCCCTTCGGGAGCGCCCCGGCCAGGGAAGACGAATAGCTAAAGCGGAGGCCTCATGCGGCTCTGGCTCATATTGGCGGCGGTGATGGTGCTGATGTTCTGGCTGCGGCGGCGCAGAACGCCACCCCACCCGGAGCAGGAAGAGCAGCCCCGGCTGCCTGCTACGGAAATAGAGCTGCTGTGTCCCGCCTGCGGCCACGGCCGCTGGCAGGTGCGGGGCCGGCTCAGCCCCAAGAAGGCCCTGGTGCTGAGCTGCAGTTCCTGCGGCCGCACCATCAGCTTTGAAGGGGATATGGAGCGGGTGGACCACCACCCCAGCCGCCCCAAATAATGTTAGTCCAGGTTTAAAGGGGGAAGCATGCAAGCCATGTCCGTGGAGGAGAGGTTCCACCGCTCGCTGGCCGGCGATGCCGCTATCATCGCCAGCATGGCCCGGACAGTCAAGGAGAAGTACGGCCAGGAGGGGATAGCCGCCCTGCGGGACGGCCTGGAGGAGACCTACCGCCGCCTTATCCCCGCAGTGGCCCGCCAGGCCGGGGCCCGGGTGGGGGACGGCACCGTTGAGGACTGGGCCACGGTGGAGGCCTACATCTGCCAGATGGGGGGCATAGAGTACGAGCTGGAGGTTACGCCTGAAAAGGGCGTGCTGAGGGTGAGCTCCTGCCCCATGGAGGGCCAGTACCGGCGCATCTCCCCGGACTGCTGCCCGGAGGTGTTCATCGGCATAGAGCGGGGCATCGCCGGTGCCATCAACCCCAACCTGGAGGTGAGGGGGGGCAGCTACCTGCCCCGGGGCGAGTCCTGCTGCGAGATTATCTGCCAGCTCAAGCCCACCCCCTGAGCCACCAGAGGCCGGGACTTCCCCACCCGCCAGGTATACAAATTCGGGGGCGCAGCAATCTACACCATTGCAAGGGTACACTTCTCGTCCCCTGGGGGGCTTGGGGGGCGAAGCCCCCCAGAGAAATCTAACCGGGCAGGCGGGTGGGCGGCAAGGAAAAGGCTGCTTAACGACCCAGTACCGCCAATTGAAATCACCCCGCTACGGTGCCATGATAGGGGCGATGTGGTAGCAGCACTCAGGCAGCCCCGGCCTCGGTCCCGAACGCGGAGGGTAGGCGCAGCCAGCCAACCCTTTCTCTCGGTGGTCATCCCCGCCTTCAACGAGGAGGGGCGCATCTCCGCCACTCTGAAAGAGGTGGTGGACTTCCTCAGCACCCGGCGCTACCGCTGGGAGGTGGTGGTGGCCGATGATGGCAGCACCGACGCCACCGCCAGTCTGGTGATGGAGTGGGCCCGCCGGGATGCCCGGGTGCGGCTGGTCTCCATGCCCCACGGGGGGAAGGGCTGGGCGGTGAAGCACGGCATGCTGGCCGCCCGGGGACGCTATCGGTTTATATGCGATGCCGACCTCTCCATGCCTATTGAGCACCTGGAGCGCTTCCTGCCCCCCCGGCTGGAGGGCTACCACATCGCCATCGGCTCCAGAGAGGTGCCCGGCTCCCGGCGCATGGGCGAGCCCCTGGGGCGGCGGCTGATGGGCAAGGCCTTCGGCCTCATCGTGCGCCTCAGCCTGCTGCCCGGCATCCGGGATACACAGTGCGGCTTCAAGTGTATAGAGGCAGAGACGGCGACCTCACTATTTCCCGCCCTGCGGCTCGACGGGTTCAGCTTTGATGTGGAGCTGCTGATGCTGGCCCGCCGCCGGGGGCTGCGGTTGGTGGAGGTGCCCATAGACTGGCACTACCGCCCCCAGAGCAAAGTCCACCCCCTGCGGGACGCCGCCCGCATGCTGGCGGATGTGGTGCGGCTAAGGCTGCGTCCTTCCCGCTGAGGGAAAGGGCCGGGCTACAGGCCCAGGTCGGAAGCTATACCCCGCATGGCCTCCACGCCCAGGGAGACGAACTCCTCCAGGTCCAGCCCCAGCCACTCCTGGCACAGGGCCATGTGCTCCCGGTTGGCCCCGGCGGCGAACCGCTTCTCCTTGAAGCGCTTGAGCACCGAGGCAGCGGTGAGCCCGGCCAGCTTATCGGGCCGCACCAGGGCCACCGCCACGATAAGACCGGTAAGGGGATCGGCGCAGAACAGGGCCTTGTCCAGTAGGCTCTCCTGGGGCACGCCGTGGGCTTCGTTGTGGGACAGCACCGCATGCACGATGGCCGGGGAGAGCCCCATCCCCCGCAGCAGCTCCGCCCCCTCCCGGCTATGGCGGGCCATGTCGCCCCCGGTGAGCTCCACATCAATATCGTGGAGCAGCCCGGCCAGTGCCCACTCCTGGGGGTCGCCGCCCAGGTGCGGGGCCAGTGCCCCCAGAATGGCCTCTGTAGCCAGCATGTGCTTGATGAGGTTGGCGTTCTTCACCCTCTCCTGAACTGCGGATAGGGCCTCTTCCCGGGTCATGGTCACCCCCCGTTCCAAAAGTTGATGCTGGATGGCTTACTTATTGTAGCACCCCCAAGCCACACTCTACGGTGGCCGCGCCAGCAACCATCAGGAGCAAGAGCGGCTACCGGAAGCAGGCAGTCAACTGGGCCCTCCTGAACGCGGGTCCTGCACATCCGGCACGGGTTTCATCCGAAACACAAGGGCAGCCCCGATCATGAAAAGGGCCACCCCTATCCCGAAGGCCGGATAGTAGCTGCCAGTGCGGTCAAAGATGAGCCCCGCCATCACCGGCCCTGAGCCCGCCATAACTGAACTGCCCAACTGCACCCCGCCCACCACCGCCGCCACCGACCTCATACCGAAGAACTCCGTCGCCAGGAAGGGCAACATCACCGCATAGCCTCCCCAGGCAAAGCCGAACAGGACCACGAAAGGGTAAATGGCCGCCTGGCTTCTCAGGGTGATAATGCTCACCAACGCCAGCACACTTATGCCGGCACTAAGTACCCAGGGCAACCGGCCGCCGGTGCGGTCGGACAGGTTACCCATGAGCAGCATGCCACCGAACCCGGCCACACCCACGAGGGACACCAGAAAGGCCCCTCTGGCGGCCGCCAGGCCCAGGTCGGTGGCAAAGGTAACCAAGTGGGCAATGACCATATGCACGCCCGCCAAAGAGATACCAGCGGCCAGCAGAAGCTTCCAGAAGGTAGCCGTGCGCACCGCCTGCAAGAGGCTGTGCCCGTTATCCGTGTTACCCCTATCTGCTACCGGCCTACCCCCCATCAACTGCCCCAGTGCCAGCACCAGCACCCCTATCACTACCGCCAGCAGTACATAGGCCTGTCTCCACCCCAAAACAGAGATAACCCCGGCCACGGATAGCGGCACTATGGCCGTCCCCAGGGTAATCCCCGATACGCCTACCCCCAGGGCAAGCCCCCGCCGTTGCTGGAAGCGACGGCTCACCGCCCCCACCACTGGCACAAATATTGTGGCACCGCCAGCCCCCGCCATCAGGTACAGGGCATATAGCTGCCACATCTCACCCACCCTGGAGAGCAGAAAATAGGCCACGCCCAGCAGCACCGCCCCCACGGAGACCAGGGGACGGGCACCGTACCTATCTGCCAGAGAGCCGGTAACCGGCGACAGCAACCCCTGGCCCACCATGGCTAGAGAGAGGGCGGCGGCAGTGCCGCCCCGGGACCAGCCGAAATCGTCCAGCAGGTACTTTAAGAAGACATTGAAAGACAGGAAACTGCCCACAATAGTGGTAGTAATGAGCATCGCCGCAGGAGCCACAACCCAGTCGGGCAGTCGGGATGCTCTGTCTCCCTCCAAATCAGCTACCCGAGGCAGGGACGGGCTGCCCCCGGTGGCGGGCCAGCAGC
Source organism: Dehalococcoidia bacterium (assembly GCA_036476365.1). Classification (GTDB taxonomy): domain Bacteria; phylum Chloroflexota; class Dehalococcoidia; order JACVQG01; family JAHKAY01; genus JASLQE01. Next base: position 1,298 of record JAZGBK010000258.1, on the reverse strand, counting down.
TTCTTCAAGTAGCGGCCGGTGGAGGACTCCTCCACTTCGGCCACCTGCTCCGGGGTGCCCTGGGCGATGAGGTAGCCCCCCTTGTCCCCCGCTCCCGGGCCCAGGTCTATGAGCCAGTCGGCGTTTTTGAGGACATCCAGGTGGTGCTCAATGATGACCACCGTGTTGCCGCCATCGGCCAGGCGGTGGAGCACCCGCAGCAGGGCGGCCACATCGTCAAAGGCCAGGCCGGTGGTGGGTTCGTCCAGGATGTAGAGGGTGTTGCCGGTGGCCCGGCGGGAGAGCTCCGTGGACAGCTTCACCCGCTGCGCCTCCCCCCCGGAGAGGGTGGTGGCCGGCTGCCCCAAACGGATATAGCCCAGGCCCACATCCTGGAGCGTTTCCAGCTTGGACCTGATTTTGGGCTGGGCGGAGAAGAAGCCCAGGGCCTCCTCCACCGTCATGTCCAGCACATCGGCGATGCTCTTGCCCTTGAAGTGGATTTCCAGGGCCTCACGGCTGTAGCGCTTCCCCTGGCACACCTCGCAGGGCACGGTGACATCGGGCAGGAACTGCATCTCAATCTGGATGTAGCCCTCGCCCCGGCAGGCCTCGCACCGCCCCCCTTTCACATTGAAGGAGAAGCGGCCCGGGCCGTAGCCCCGCAGGCGGGCCTCAGGCAGGGCGGCGAACAGCTCCCGGACGGGGGTAAAGGTGCCGGTATAGGTGGCCGGGTTGGAGCGGGGGGTGCGGCCGATGGGAGACTGGTCTATGCTCACCACCTTGTCTATGTACTCCACCCCGTCCAGGCCGTCGCACTCCCCCGGCCTCTCCCGTGACCGGTAGAGGAGCTGGGCCAGCTTCTTGTACAGGATGTCGCTGACCAGGGTGCTCTTGCCCGAGCCGGAGACACCGGCCACTCCCACCAGTCTGCCCAGGGGAAAGCGCACATTCAGGTTCTTGAGGTTGTTGTGCCGGGCACCTAACACGGTGAGGAAGCGCCCGCTGCCGGGGCGGCGGTGGCGGGGGAGGGGGATTTCCTTAGCCCCGCTGAGGTACTGGCCGGTGACGGACCCGGGGGCCTGCTTTATGTCGTCCAGGGTGCCCACCACCACCACGTGGCCTCCCCGCTCCCCAGCCCCGGGGCCCATGTCAATAATAAAGTCCGCCGCCCGCATCACCCCCTCGTCGTGCTCCACCACGATGATGGTGTTGCCCAGGTCCCGCAGCCGCTTCAGGGTCTGTATCAGCCGGTAGCCATCGGCAGGGTGCAGCCCCACCGTGGGCTCGTCGCAGATATAGAGCACGCCCATGAGGCC
>JAZGBK010000257.1:0-7071 GCA_036476365.1 Dehalococcoidia bacterium | reverse complement strand
TTGGACTTCCACCTCAGCCAGGAGCAGCGGGAGCTGCAAAAGCTGGCCCTTGACATAGCGGAGGGCCACTTCCGGCCCCGGGCCGCCGATGTTGACCGCACCGAAGAGTACCCCTACGACAATGTGGAGGTGCTGGTGAAGGCCAACCTCATGGGGATGACCCTGCCACCCCAGTACGGCGGCGGCGGCCGTCCACTGATAGACGCCGTACTGTGCGTGGAGCAGGTGGCCCGGGCCTGCGGCACCACCGCCCGCATCCTGGTAGAGGGCAACACCGGTACCACCCTGGCCATCGCCCACTACGGCTCTGAGACCCAGAAACAGAAATACCTCCCCCAGATAGTAGCCGGAGAGAAGCCCTGTATCTGCATCACCGAGCCCGAGGCCGGCTCAGCGGCCACCGACATGAGGACCCGGGCCGTCCAGGCCGGGGATGCCTACATTCTAAACGGCACCAAGTGCTTCATCACCGGGGCCGGGGTATCCAACGTCTACCTGGTATTCGCCCGCTTCTGGGGAGACAGCGGAGCCGACGGCATCGGCGGCATCATAGTGGAAAAGGGCACCCCCGGCTTCTCCATCGGACGCCGGACACCCATGATGGGGCTCAGGGGCCTGCCCGAGGGGGAACTTGTTTTCCAGGACTGCCGGGTGCCCGCCGCCAACCTGCTGGTGGTGGAGCAGGGCTTCAAGAAACTGATGCAGGCCTACAACTCGCAGCGGGTGGGGGCCGCCACCGTAGCCCTGGGCATCGCCCAGGGAGCCCTGGAGGAGGCGGTAAAGTACTCCCTGGAACGGCACCAGTTCGGCCAGCCCATAGCCGATTTCCAGGGGTTGCGCTGGATGCTGTCGGATATGTCGGTCCAGGTTGAGGCCGGTCGCTGGCTACTCTACCGGGCGGCGGCCAACGCCGGGCAGGACCTGCCGGAAATGGAAGAGGCGGCCATAGCCAAGACCTTCATCGGAGAGATGGCCATCGCCGTCACCAACAGCGCCCTCCAGGTCTTCGGCGGCTACGGCTACAGCCGGGACCTGCCCGTGGAGCGCATGGTACGGGATGCCCGCATGTTTACCATAGGCGGCGGCACCGCCCAGATGATGCGGAATGTGATTGGGCGGGGGATTGTGGCCCGGGGCACCGGCCGCTGGGACTGACCCCCGGGAAAACCTAATACTTGCTGGCCACCTCGGCCATGTGGCCGGTGGCCATGTAGATGGCCCGCTCGGCGATGTTGGTGGCCCTGTCGGCAATGCGCTCCAGGTTGTGGGCCACCCACAGTAGCAAGGTGGCCCCGTCTATGGTGCTCTGGTCCTGGAGCATAAACACCAGCAGCTCCCGGTACACCTGCTCGTAAAGCCCGTCCACCAGGTCATCGTCCTGGCACACCTGCCGGGCCTTCGACTCGTCCCTGGTGAGAAAAGCGTCCAGGCTGCGCAGAAGCATGTCGGTGGCCATATCTGCCATGCGGGGGATGTCTATCAGCGGCTTGACGAGAGGCCTGTCCGCCAGGAGTAGGCTGATTTTGCCGATGCCCGCAGCGTGGTCACCGATGCGCTCCAGGTCCACAATCAGGTTTAGGGTAGCCACCAGTGTGCGCAGGTCGCGGGCCACCGGCTGCTGGGTGGCCATGATGCGGATGCACTCCTCCTCAATATCAAAGCGCATCTGGTCGACCAGCCTGTCGTCCTCGACCACCCGCTGGGACTCTCCCAGGTCACGGAGCTTCAGGGCATCCACCGAGCGATGAATCTGGGCCCGCACCAGGTTGCCCATCTCCAGCACCCGCTGCACCACCCGTTGCATGTGTTCATCCAGCTCCCGCCTCGCCATACCCCCCCTTACCAGCCCCGGTGAGCTCAGCGCCCCGGCTTGGCAGCGGCCACCGTCTCCAGGAAGGCGTCTATCTGCGACTTCCAGTCGGCCTCGGAGTAGTCTCTCAGGTCGATGATATCGCTGATGAGCTGCAGGCCGGGGATTTTAACATAGCGCTGTACCAGATTCTTGAGGTGGAGCAGGCCGATGGTGGTGGCCCGGCAGGAGCGTGTGGCGTGCATCACCATGCCGTCCACCTTATAATCGTTGACCATCTCCAGAATCAGCTCCACATCGGGGTTGCCCGAGTTGCGCCTGGCCTTCTCGTAGCGATAGGTGGCACGCAGGAAGGCCCGCCACGCCAGGTAGTCCACGGGGTCGGTGACATGGGAGGGCACCTCCACCGGATCAAAGGGGCGGTAGGAGGTATCTATGACGAACACCGCTCCGAAGTCCTCAAAGTAGTTAAACATCCACATGGTGTGCCACGGTGGCAGGCCGCCGGCCCACATGAGGCGGTACTTCTCGTGGGGTATCACCCCTACCTTGTCAGCCACCCGCTGCTTGACCTCGGCGTTGAGCTCTTTGTAGTAGTCCAGGGCCTCCGGGGTGCCCCGCATGAAGAAGCCGGGGACGAAAGTATTGAAGTGGTCCCCCGAGGGCATGGGACAGGGCACCGCCTTGCGCATCTGGTAGGTCTCCCACCACAGCCTCTCGGTCTCGTCGGAGAGGCGGATGACCTCCCACAGCCGCTCCCGGTCCAACGGGCGGCCGACGGTCTTCTCACTGAAGGCCACCATGTCCTCGAGCTGCTGGGATAGGTAGGAGATGTAGTAGTCCTTCACCTCGCCCAGGTCGGCATCCACAGAGGGCATAAGTACATCGTGGGAGAAGACGGGGGTCTCGTGGTAGTGGCCGCTGGCCTGGAACCACTTGAAGCGGGGGTCGCAGGCATAGCTGGAGCCCAGCATCAGAGTGGGCAGGGGCATGCCTCCGTCGGGGGCATCGGGCACCTCGCCCAGCTCCCGGCGCAGCCCGTCAAAGCCCAGGCCGGTGCGCACATAGCCACAGATAACATTGGAGTAGCCGTCGGCCTCGGCCTTCACCAGGTAGCTCTGGGCCACGCGCTTGGCGGCGCACAGGCCGGCGTAGTTCTCCGTCCAGACGGGTACGATGTCCATGGCCCGGAGGATTTCATCGTACTGGCTGCCCACCATGCCGTAGGCCACGGGCTTGCCCTCAGCCCCGGCCTCGTGGGCCCGGGTGTACATGGTCTTTACCAGCCCCCTTACCTTGCGGGCGGTCTCGGTGGCCTTGGTGGCGGTGGTCTTGGTGCCGCTTTCCTGGCTCTTTACCTGTTCACTCATGGCCTCTCCTCCAGTTTAGAATACCCCTTCCTCCCTGAGTTGACCAATCTCCTCCCAGGACATGTCCAGCACCTCCTGGAGCACCTCCTCGGTGTGCTGGCCCAGCTCCGGAGCCAGCTTGGTCACCCGGCCGGGGGTCTTGGAGAGCTTCACCGGGATGCCGGGCACCCTCACCTTGCCGTGGACGGGGTCGTCCACTGTTACCACATACTCGTTGGCAATCACCTGGGGGTCTTCAGCCAGGTCGGCATAGTCCTGAACGGGGGTTACCTGGTCCACCCCGGCCTGGTGAAAGGCCTTAACCCACTGGCTGCACGGCCGGGTTTGGAACCGCTGCTGAATAGTGGGCATCAGCTCGTCCAGGTGCTCACCCCGGACGGAGGCGGTCTCAAAACGGGAGTCCTTCTCCATCTCCTGGATACCCAGTACCTCGCAGAACTGGTGCCAGTACCTATCGGCCTGGAGCACGGCGAAGCATACCCACTTGCCATCCTGGCACTCGTAAAGGTTGTAGAGCGGGCTGCGCAGCATGGCGATGGAGGAGGGGGCGGGGGGCACTCCCATGAGCTGTTGCTGGAAGGGGAGCCGCCCCAGCTCCACCTGGCCCCCCAGCAGCGAGCCGTCCACCCGCTGGCCTATCCCGGTGCGCTCCCGCACCAGCAAGGCCAGGACTATGCCGTAGGCGGTAATTACCCCCCCCATCTCATCGGCCTGGCCGGCCCCCACAGGTGCCCAGCTCATGTCACGGGCACGGGAGACGCTCCACAGTCCTCCCCGAGCCTGGCCGGCGAAGTCGGCGCTGGCCAGATCGGCGTCCGGCCCCAGGGGGCCATAGCTGGAGCTATAGGCATAGATGAGCCGGGGGTTATGCCTGGTCAGGGTATCGCAGTCCGCCTGTAGCCGCTTGCAGATGCTCTCCCGGTAGTTGGTGACGAATACATCCGACTTCTCCACCAGCCGGTAAAGGACCTCCTTGCCCCGAGCGGTCTGCAGGTTGAGCACTATGCCCCGCTTGCCCCGGTTCTGGTTCTGGTAGTAGAAGTTCATGGCCATCTTGATACCATACGCCTGTATCAGCCCCCGGGCGGGTTCCCCGCGGGGCTCCTCAATCTTGATAACATCGGCCCCCATATCGGCCAGGAGGCAGGCGGCGATGGGGCCCTGCTGAAAGACCGTCCAGTCCAACACCCGGATGCCCTCCAGCGGTGTGCTTATCGGTTGCTTTTCTGCGGCCATGGTATCCCTCCTCCGGTGACGGTTGCCCTCGGGCCTCCAGGCCCGGGCGGGATAGGTTACACCTTACTGAGCTTGCCCCACTTCTCCTCATACCTGGCGCGCACCTGGGGGTTGACCACATAGCGGGGCCATTTGCCCTGCATCAAGCTGGCTATCTCCTCCAGGGGCTTGCGCCACAGCTCCAGCTCGGACTCATCAGAGAACTGGGCGGAGTGACCGGAGAGGATGACATTCTCCATCCCCATCAGGGGGTTGTCCTTCTGAGGGGGTTCCTGGTCCATCACATCCAGCCCCGCCCCGGCTATCACCTTGTCCCGCAGCGCCTGTATCAAAGCCACCTCATCCACCAGCGGCCCCCGGGCAGTGTTTATCAGGTAGGCGGTGGGCTTCATCATGCGGAAGTGCTCCCGGCGCAACATGTGGGTGTTCTCCGGAGTGAGGGCGGCGTGCAGCGAGACATAGTCCGACTGGCGGAGCACCTCCTCCATATCGCCTTTCCGCACCCCAAACATCTGCATCACCTCCCGGGAGGCGAAGGGGTCATAAGCCACAGCCTGCATGCCTAGCCCCCGGGCCTTGAGGGCCAGGGTGCGTCCGATGCTGCCAAAGCCGATGACGCCCAGGGTCTGCCCTTTGAAGCGGAACATCGGCGGCAGAATGCCCCGGCGCACATCGGGGGTGGTGCCCCAGCCCCCCTTGAGCACGGCGTTATGGACCTGGAAAAGCTTGCGGCCCAGGGCCATCATCAGAGTCAGGGCGTGGTCTGAGACCTCTTCCCAGCAGTAGTCAGGGACGGTAGTGACCACGATACCATGCTCCGTGGCCGCTTCCAGGTCTATGCTCTCGTAGCCGATGCCCACGCTGGCCAGGATGCGGCAGCGGGGCAGGCTGTCAAACACCCGGCGGGTATAAGGCGTCACCGAGGTAGGGGCTGTAGCCGCATCGGCGTCCTTGCCGCACTGGATGATTTCGTCCTCGGTACGGCACATAGCCTTAACGAACTCGCCGCCGATACCGGTGATGACCTCATCCGGGTACGGCAGACCGGGCATATAGAAGGTCGCCACAGCCTTGAAACCCATGCAGCCCCCTTTCTCAGCCTTGGCTCAGACTATGCCCCGGTCATCTCCTTCGCCAGCCTCAGGCCATCCTGAAAGGCAGCCAGGTTCCGGGAGAGCACCTCGCCCCTGCCGCTGAACCTCTCCTTCAGCTCCTGTTCAATGAGCTCCACCGGCAGCACCGCTGTGGACTGGATGTAGGCCCCCAGCAGGATGAGGTTGGACACCTGGCTATCCCCGGTGAGCTCCACCGCCCGGGAGAGAGCCGGTAGCTCCAGTACCCTTACATCCTGACGCCCCACTCCGTCCTTCAGACCCTCTTTCTCGGTAACAATTGTGCCGCCGGGGGCCACCCGGGACACGAACTGGGCAAGCTGGGAGGCCTCCATAGCGACCACCGCCTGGGGTTGCCACACCAGGGGCGAGGCTATGGGGGAGGTGGAGAAGACTACCGTGGCCTCGCAGGGGCCACCCCGCATGGCCGTGGTCATAGAAGGCAGCCACACCGCATACTTGTAGCGCTTCAGGGCGGCACGGGCCAGGGTGAGGGCAGCTACCATCACCCCCCGGCCCCCGATGCCGGCCATTATGACATTATGGCTGTCCTGGCCCATGAGCCCTCCTTTCACTGAGCAGGCACCGGCACGGGCTGCTCAATCCGGTCCACATTCTTGAACTCCCCCAGAGGGAACTCGGCCAGCAGGGTCTCATCTATGAACTTCAGACAGTCAATAGGGGTATAGTGCCAGTTAGGGGGACAGGCCACGATGACCTCCACCAGGCTGAAGCCCACCCCATCCAGTTGCTTCTGGAAGGCGGTCTTGATGTAGCGCTTGGTCTTTTGGAGGTTGCCAGGGGTATTCACCGCCCCCCGGGCGGTATAGGCTACCCCTTTTATCCCGGACAGAAGCTCCGGCACATGGGCGGGATATCCCTGCTCCTCCCCCCGACCTTGGGGAGAGGTAGTGGTGCGCTGACCGCTGACCGTGGTGGGTGACATCTGGCCACCGGTGGTACCGTAGTTGGTGTTGCTGAGGGTAATCACAGTTATCTTCTCGCCCCGCAGGGCGGCGCTGACAGTGGGCCCGGCACCGATGGCGAAGCAGTCCCCGTCGCCCTGCACCGTGAACACCAATGGGGCCTTGGTCACCCGCTTCACGGCGGTGGCCACATCGCAGGGGCGGCCATGGGCGGTGAGCACCGCATCCATATTCCACATCACCGGGATAAAGGTGCTACAACCCACGCCGGGGACCACTATGGTCTCCCCATCCAGTCCCATCTCCTCAATCACTTCCAGGATTAGCTGGCCCACCACCGGCTCCTGACAGCCGGGACAGGAGGGGATAACGGCGAACTCGGGCCGGATCCACAGGCCGGAGCTGCCGGCCACCTTTTCCCGCTTCTTAACCGTCATAGCACTCCTTCAGTATATCTTGACAATCTCTTCCACCACCCGGTCGGGGAAAATCATACCCATCTCCCGGGCCTCGTGGCGGGCCAGCATGCCCAGGAAATGGACGGGCGAGCGCTGTCCCACCGCCCCCTCCACATCCTCCAGCATCTGTCCCAGGTTGTCCTCCACCACCAGTAACTT
>JAZGBK010000256.1:0-3238 GCA_036476365.1 Dehalococcoidia bacterium | reverse complement strand
CCTGGGCCAGGCAGTCCCGGCAAAAGGGGCAATACATCCCGAAGATATGGGTCTCGCTTACATCCTGGGGCTCCCGGCTGCCCAGCACCCGTACGGGGAGGGCACCGGTGGCATAGATAAACTCCTCGGGGACATAGGTGCACAGGTAGCCCACCACCTTGCCCCCCGTCCTCTCCTTCCACTCCCCGGCATAGCGGTGGCGTTCTGCCACAACCTGGCTGAACCTTTCCAGCGGCGACAGGCCAGACATTTGGCTAAGATTGTACACCTTGGCTGAGCCGTCTTCAAGGCCGCCGCACTGCTAAGAAGGTCACCCCCAGAGGATGTGGGGCAGACCCACCCTTCTATGTTATAATCCCAATTTATGAACGGCATGCTTTCAGGATACCGAGCACTGGACTTGACGGACTGGCGGGGCTGGCTCTGCGGCCGGGTGCTGGCCGATATGGGGGTGGAGGTCACCAAGGTGGAGCCTCCCGGCGGGGACCCCGACCGCATGCGGGAGCCTTTCTACCACGATGAGGCCCACCCCGAGAAAAGCCTGTGGTGGTGGGCCTATAATCAGGGCAAGAAGAGCATCACCCTGGACATGGAGGCCACACCCGGCAGGGAACTCTTCCGGTCGCTGGTCAAGAAGACGGACTTCCTCATAGAGTCCTTCCCCCCTGGCCACATGGAGGGGCTGGGGCTGGGCTACGGAGACATCCAGACCTCGAACCCCGGCCTTATCTGGGTCTCCGTTACCCCCTTCGGCCAGGACGGCCCCTACCGGGACTACCGGGGGCCTGATATCGTGACCATGGCCCTGGGGGGGTTCATGTCCCTCACCGGCGACCCGGACCGCGCCCCACTGCGCCTCAGCTTTCCCGTCTCCCATGCGCTGGCCTCGCTCCAGGCGGCCCTGGGGGCGATGGTGGCCTTTCACCACCGCCAGGCCACCGAGCAGGGTCAGTTCGTGGATGTATCGGCCCAGGAGAGCGTGACCACCGCCCTGCTCAACGCCATACCCATGTGGGACATGAACCGGGTGCTAATCCAGAGGACGGGGCGCTTCCGCTCCGGGCTCAGCTCGGGGGTGAAGCAGCGGCAGGTGTGGCAGTGCCGGGACGGCTCGGTGGCCTACATGGTGGTGGGAGGGCTGGGGGGTGCCCAGTCCCACCGGGCGCTGGTGAAGTGGATGGAGGCAGAGGGCATGGGCGATGAGTTCATGAGCTCCATAGACTGGGACCAGTTTGACATGGCTACCGCCAGCCGGGAGTTCCACACCAGGGTGGAGGAGGCCTTGGGGCGCTTCTTCCTATCCCACACCAAGCACGAGCTCCACCAGGGGGCGGTGGACAGGGGGATATGGCTCCAGCTCGTCTCATCCCCCCACGACATAGCCGATAGCACCCACCTGTCGGCCCGGGACTTCTGGGCCAAGGTGCCCCACCCGGAGGTGGGGGAGTCCGTCACCTACCCCGGCCCCTTCGTGAAGGCCACCGCCAGCCCCATCCAGGTGGGCACCCGGGCACCCCTGGTGGGCGAACACAACCAGGAGGTATACGCAGAGGTGCTGGGGCTCTCGGCGGCGGAGGTGGCGGAGCTTAAGGAAAAGGGGGTGATTTAGGAGATGGACCACCTCGTTTTTGACGGGCTTAAGGTCCTGGACTTCACCTGGGTGGCCGCCGGCCCCATCCTCACCCAGTCCCTGGCCGACCACGGGGCTATGGTGGTGAGGGTGGAATCGGCCACCCGGCCCGACATCCTGCGCATGGCCCCACCCTATAAAGACGGGAAGGCGGGCATAGACCGCAGCGGCTACTTCGCCCGCTTCAACTCCGACAAGTACGGCGTGAGCCTGAACCTCAACCATCCCCGGGCCGCCTCCGTGATCAGGCGACTGGTGGACTGGTGCGATGTGGTGGTGGAGAACTTCACCCCCGGCTCCATGAAGAAATGGGGCTTTGACTATGAGGAGCTGCGCCAGCTCAAGCCGGACCTCATCATGCTCAGCACCAGCAACCAGGGGCAGACGGGCCCCCACAGCCATCACCCCGGCCACGGCGGCATCCTGACCTCCCTGGCCGGTTTCACCCACCTCACCGGTTGGGATGACCAGGAGCCGTGTCAGCCCTTCGGCGCCCTGACCGATTTCATCACCCCCCTGCTGGGGACCATTGCCCTCATCGGCGCCCTGGAGTTCCGCCGCCGCACCGGCCAGGGCCAGTACCTGGACCTCTCCCAGTACGAGTCCAGCCTCATCACCCTCACCCCGGTGATGCTGGACTTGTTCGCCAACGGCCGCGAGGCCCCCCGAATGGGCAACCGCTCCCCCCATACCGCCCCCCACGGGGCCTACCCCTGCCAGGGGGAGGACAAGTGGTGCGCGGTGGCGGCTGAGACCGAGGCGGAATGGCGGGCGCTGTGCCAGGCCATGGGACAGCCCGCTCTATCGGATGATCCCCGCTTCTCCACCCTGGAGCTGCGCATGCAGAACCAGGATGCCCTGGACGAGCTGATAGCCGCCTGGACCTCTCAGAGGACGGCCCAGGAGGTGATGCAGACCCTCCAGGGACAGGGGGTGCCCGCCGGTGCCGTCCAGAACCCATCCGAGGTGCTGAATGACCCCCAGCTAAGGCACCGGGATGTTTTCCATGTCCTGGAGCACGCCGAGATAGGTTCCCACACCTACGGGATGCCCCCCTTCCACCTCTCCCGTACCCCTGCAGAGCTACGGATGCCCGCGCCCTGTGTGGGCCAGCACAACGAGTATATATACCGGGAGGTGCTGGGAATGCCGGACGAGGAGTTCGTGGAGCTGCTGGTAGAAGGGGTGTTGGAGTAAGATGCCTCAGACGGCCCTGGTCATCGGGGGCACCGGCCCCACCGGCCCCTATGTCATAGAGGGCCTGCTGCAGCGAGGCTACCGGGTAACCATCCTCCACCGGGGCATCCACGAGGTGGAGCTTCCGGCGGAAGTGGAGCATATCCACGCCGACCCCCACTTTGTCCCTACCCTGACCGAGGCTTTGGACGGGCGCACCTTTGACCTGGCGCTGGGCATGTACGGGCGCCTGCGCCACACCGCCCAGGTGATGGGGGGACGGGCGGAAAGGTTCATCGGCGTGGGTGGGGTGGCGGTATACCGGGGCTGGGTGGACCTCTCCCACCACCCCCACGGCGTCCTGCCCCTGCCCATCCCCGAGGATGCCCCCCTGGTCACCGACCCTTCCATCCACAAATTCAGCTACCTCAT
>JAZGBK010000255.1:0-2626 GCA_036476365.1 Dehalococcoidia bacterium | reverse complement strand
ACGGACACCGCCAGCCACTACACTAACCCCAGATACGGAAGGGGGGATATGCCCATGGTGCTCCGGTCTGGGGACAAGGAGAAGATAAGGCAGCAGGCCCAGGGCCTGGGGGCCGACCTGGTGGGCTTCCTGAGCCTCAGGGACTACCACAGCCCCCGCTCCCCCGACCCCCAGAACTGGCTGGCAGATGCCCGCTCCATCGTCCTCCTCGCCTTCCGCCAGCTCTACGGCGCCTTCGATACCGATGCCTGGAGCCACATGCACAGCTACATGTACGCCCCGGAGGCCACCGCCATCCGCGCCGGCTACATGCTGGCCAAGTCCGTGGAGGACGGCTACGGTGGCCGCACCTTCATGGTGCCCCTCCACCGCCCCTTTGAGATGGACGAGGACAGCTACCGCATGCCCACCGGCATAGTCTCCCTGCGGCACTCCGCCGTTCAAGCAGGCCTGGCGGTGTGGGGGCGCAACACCCTGGCCCTCACCCCCCAGTTCGGCCCCCGGCAGTGGTTCCTGGCGCTGCTTACCAGCTTAGAGGTGGAGACCGACCCGCCCGCGGTGGGGGACTACAACCCCTGCCAGACCTGCTCCTTCCCCTGCGTGGACGCCTGCCCCGGCAATGCCTTTACCGAGGACGGCAGGACCATCTCCCACCGCTGCGTGCGTAACAGCCAGGGCCATGACCCGGGGCACCTGATGCGCTTCCTGGTGGAGCTGATGGACCAGCCGGGGGCCGAGGAGCGCAAGGCCATGCTGAAGAGTGCCAGCTTCTTCAATAAGCTCCAGAACCTGCACGGCTACCTGAACTATAGCTGCATCCACTGCACCCGGGCCTGCCCCCCTCTGGGGCAGGGCAGCCTATAGCCGCACGCCCTCCAGCACCACCCGGCCCAGCTCAAAGACGGGCCCGTCTTTACAGACCATTTTGACGCCGTCCGTGGTCGGTATGGTGCAGCCGAAGCAGGCCCCGAAGCCGCAGCCCAGCCTCACCTCCAGGGACACCTGTAGGGGCAGGGCTTGCCCTGCCCTCCCCCTCAGCGCCGGGAAGTCTCCCTGCTGTAGTGCCCGGTACATGTTGAGCGGCCCGGCGGCAAAGGCCTGGTCAAAGGTGCCGGACAGCCCTGTTAACAGGCCTGTAGCTGTTCCGTGGTAGCCGGCAGAGCCATCCTCAGTGGCCTGAAGGAGCCCTGGTGCGGGTGAGAGGTGCTCAACGGCGTACAGCGCACCGGCGGTGTGCGCCCCATGGAGGAGCGTAACCTGTTTGCCCTGTGCCTGGGCCCGCTCTGCCAGAAAGGCGATGGGGGCGATGCCCATGCCCCCGGCGATGAGGAGCAGCCGGCGGGAGGCATCCTCCACCCGGAAGCCCCGTCCCCGGGGCCCCAGCAGGTCCACGGTGTCCCCTGGCTGGCGGCCGCATAGATAGCGGGTGCCCCGGCCCATCTGCCTTACCAGCAGGGCCACCTTATCCCCGTCCACCCGGTGCACCGCCAGGGGGCGGCGCAGGGTCATCCCCGGCCCACAGCCCACCATCACGAACTGACCAGGGGCCGCTGCCTCCGCCACCGCGGGGGCCTCCAGCCACAGTAGGTGCACCCCGGGCACGACGGGCTGGTTGGAGAGGAGGCGGGCCTGGTGCAGGCTCACGCTGTGCCCTTCACCTTTCCTCCCAGGTACTCCCTGAGGGGCAGGACGGAGAAGGGGAAGCGGGAGTTGGCCAGGGCGGCCACGGTGGCCCGGGCGGTATCCAGGGAGGTGAAGCAGGGGATGCGCCGCTCGGTGGCCGCCCGGCGGATTTGAAAACCGTCCCGCAGCGGCACCTGGTCGTGGGTCAGGGTATTGATGACCCCGTCCACCCGCCCCTCCCGGATGATGTCCACCACCGTGGGGTAGTCCTGGCTCAGCTTCTTGCTTATCTGGGTGACCGCCAGCCCGGAGCTTTCAATCATGGCGGCGGTGCCCTCGGTGGCGAATAGCCTGTAGCCCAGTTCGGCTAACTGGTGGATGATGGGGCGTGACTCGACCTTGTCCCTGTCGGCGATGCTGACCAGGACGGCCCCCTGGGGGGGCAGGGTGAGCCCGGCGGCCAGCAGGGCCTTGGCCAGGGCGGCGCTGTAGGTGTAGTCCACCCCCATCACCTCCCCGGTGGACTTCATCTCCGGTCCCAGGAAGGAGTCCACTCCGGCCAGCTTGGACATGGAGAACACGGGTGCCTTTACCGCCACCAGGTGCTGGGTGGGCCACAGCCCGCTCTGGTAGCCCAGCCCCGATAGGCTGCGCCCTAACATGACCTCCACGGCCAGGCGCACCAGGGGCACCCCGGTTACCTTGGAGATAAAGGGCACGGTGCGGCTGGCCCGGGGGTTGACCTCCAGCACATACACCCGGGAGGGGGCGGCACTGGGGGGCATGACCACGAACTGGATGTTCATCAGCCCCTTCACCCCCAGCGCCCGGCCGATGGCCATGGTGTGCTCCACGATGGTGGCTGCCTCGTCAGCGCCCAGGTCCTGGGCGGGGTAGACGGCGATGGAGTCCCCGCTGTGGACGCCGGCCCGCTCTATGTGCTCCATGATGCCCGGGATGAGCACCACCTCCCCGTCGCACACGGCATCCACCTCCACCTCCC
>JAZGBK010000254.1:0-3425 GCA_036476365.1 Dehalococcoidia bacterium | reverse complement strand
GATAGTCTTCGTCTATGGAGCATGGCTCTCAAAGGGGGGCCGCTCCATAATAATCATGCCCTCTACCGCTCAGGGCGGGCAGGTGTCCCGCATCGCCCCATACCTGCCGCCGGGCACCCCGGTGACCCTGCAGCGCAACATGGCCGATTATATAGTTACTGAATACGGCATCGCCCGGCTCAGGGGCAAGACCCTGCGCCAGAGGGCAGAAGAGCTGGTGGCCATTGCCCACCCCGATTTCCGGAGTGAGCTCCGCCAGCAGTCCCAGAAGTTGCTCTATCCCTGAAGGAGGCTATAAGTGAACCGGGTTGTAATCACCGGCATGGGGGTTATCTCTCCCCTGGGGCTCTCCACCCAGGAGACATGGCAGGGCCTCATAGAGGGCCGCTCCGGGGTGGCAGAGATTACCATGTTTGATACCTCCACCTTCACCACCAAGTTCGCCGCCGAGGTCAAGGGTTTTGACCCCACCAACTACATAGACCGCAAAGAGGCCCGGCGCATGGACCGCTTCTGCCAGTTCGCCGTGGCCGCCGCCATGCAGGCGGTGGAGGCCTCCGGGCTAAAGATTGGTCCGGAGACCGGTAACCACATCGGCGTCATCATCGGCAGCGGCATCGGCGGCATCTCCACCCTCCTGGAGCAACACCAGGTGCTGCTGGAGAGGGGGGCAGACCGGGTGAGCCCCTTCCTGGCCACCATGATGATTCCCGATATCGCCGCCGGGCAAATATCAATCCTGCTGGGGGCTAAGGGGCCTAACTTCTGCACCGTCTCGTCCTGCTCCAGCGGGGCCGACGCCATCGGCATCGCCTACGAAATAGTGCGCCGGGGGGATGCCGTGGCCATGCTGGCCGGGGGCAGCGAGGCCACCATCAACCCCCTGGCCTTCGCTGCCTTTCAAGCCGCCAGGGCACTATCCACCCGCAACGACGAGCCCCTGCAGGCATGCCGGCCCTTTGACCTGGAGCGGGACGGGCTGGTGATGGGGGAGGGGACGGCGGTGCTGGTGCTGGAGGATATGGAGGCCGCCCGCCGCCGGGGTGCTCCCATACTGGGGGAGTTGGTGGGCTACGGGGCCACCTCCGATGCCTTCCATGTCACCCAGCCCGCCGAGGGCGGCGAGGGGGGCGCCCGGGCCATGAAAAAGGCCCTGGACGCCGCCGGCCTTAACCCCCAGGACATCGACTACATCAATGCCCACGGCACCTCCACACCACTCAACGACCGCAACGAGACCCAGGCCATAAAGGCCGTTTTCGGCCCCCATGCCGACCGTATCCCCGCCAGCTCCACCAAGTCCATGACCGGCCACCTGCTGGGGGCCGCCGGGGCCGTGGAGGCGGCCATTTCCCTGCTCACCATAAGAAGTGGTATAATACCCCCCACTATAAATCTGACCAACCCGGACCCGGAGTGTGATTTAGACTATGTCCCCAACCAGGCCCGGCCCCAGGAAGTGCGGGTGGTGATGTCCAGCTCCTTCGGTTTCGGCGGCCACAACTCCGTACTTATCCTCCGCCGCTGGGAGGATACGGCTTGACCCGGCACATATGGAGGATGGCCCCCTCAGCCCCACCAGAGCTGCTAACCGCCCGGCCCGATTACCCACCCCTCCTGGCCCAGCTCCTCTATAACCGGGGGCTGACCCGGCCCGAGGAGTGGGACAGCTTCTTGGCCGCCGACGAGCGTCTCAGCGGCGACCCCATGCTGCTCCCCGAGATGCCCCAGGCCATGGAGCGGGTACAGCGGGCACTTAACCACGGGGAGAAAATCGCTGTTTACGGGGACTATGATACCGATGGCGTTACCGCCACCGCCACCCTGGTGGAGGGGCTGGAGATGCTGGGGGCCGAGCTTATCCCCTACATCCCCCACCGCGAGGAGGGCCACGGGTTACAAATGCCTGTGCTGGAGCGCCTCTACCAGCAGGGGGCCACCCTGGTCATCACCGCCGATAGCGGCACCACTTGCTACCCCGAGGTGGACCGGGCACAGAAGCGGGGCCAGGACATCATCATTACCGACCACCACTCCACCCCGGATGTGCTGCCCCCGGCAGTGGCCCTGGTCAACCCCAAGCACCCCGACTCAGCCTACCCCTTCGCCGACCTGGCCGGAGTGGGCGTAGCCTATAAGTTCGTCCAGGCCCTACTCTACAGCCTGGGCAAGTCCGACATGGTTGCCCCGGCGCTGGACTTCGTGACCCTGGGCACAGTGACCGATGTAGCCCCCATGCGGGGGGAGAACCGTTACTTTGTAACACAGGGACTCAAAATGCTGCGCCGGACCCGGCGCCCCGGCCTGATAGGGCTCATAGAGCAGGCCCGGCTGGACCCGGAGGCTATTGACGCCGATGCCATTGCCTGGGTGCTGGGCCCCCGTCTCAACGCCGCCGGCCGGGTGGAGCACGCCTCCCTCAGCTATCAGCTACTGGTGACCGATGACGCCAGAGAGGGCCAGCGCATAGCTGCGGAGCTGGAGAAGCGCAACCAGGAAAGGCAACGGCTCACCGAGCAGGCCCTGACCAAGGCCCGGGAGATGGCCCTGGAGCAGAAGGCATGCCGGCTGTTGCTGGTGGCCAGCCGTGACTTCTCCATCGGCGTGGCCGGGCTGGTAGCCGGCAAGCTGGCGGAGGAGTTCCGCCGCCCGGCCATCGTGGTGCGTTACGGGACCGACAGATGCCGGGGTAGCTGCCGCAGCATACCGGAGTTTGACATAGTGAGCGCCCTCAAGGAATGCGACGGCCTCCTCCACCGCTATGGAGGCCACCCCATGGCCGCCGGCTTCAACCTGCCCACCTCCAACCTGCAGGAGCTTCACCAGCGGTTGCAGGAGAAGGCGGAACAGGCCCTGGACGGCCTGGACCTGCGCTCCCAGCTCCATGTGGATGCCCAGATACCCCTGGAGCAACTGGACGGGCAGGCCATCGCCCTGTGCCAGAAGCTGGCCCCTTACGGCTTAGGCAACCCCTCCCCTACCTTCCTCAGCCCCGGCGTCCGGGTGGTGCACGCCCAGCAGGTGGGCAGCAACGGCGAGCACCTCAAGCTCAAGCTCAAGACGGAGCGGATGACCTGGAACGGCATCGCCTTCCGCTGTGAAGAGCCGGTCCCACCCCGGGATACCCCCATGGACATAGTGTACAACCTGCGGATAAACCACTGGGCCGGTGAGAGCCGGATGGAGCTAAACATCCTGGACCTCCGGCCCTCAACATAAGCTGGAAGTGGAAGAACCTGTGAACTATTGGATACTTCAGCTCAACCCAAACCACTTTCATTTGAGCAATCCGCCATATTACACAGTAGGAGAACAAGACTGGTGGGGAATAAGCCGATACATCGGCCAAGTACAGCCGGGAGACACCGTATTCGTGTGGGAGTCAATTGACTACAGAAGGGGAACTTCTATCCCAAGAGGCATAT
>JAZGBK010000253.1:0-2613 GCA_036476365.1 Dehalococcoidia bacterium | reverse complement strand
TTAGAGGACTTGGGCGAGTTCCAGAAGGTGCAGGTCGAAGCTTACCAAACCAAAACTGAGCTCCAGAGGTGGACAGTCAAGATACTGTTGGCACTTTTTGTCCTCACTGTGGTGGTAGAACTCTCCTTGGTTCTCTTCGCTGCTGCAGGGTCAATAGACCCAGACCCAGTGGTGTTGTTAGCTCCAGCGGCAACCGCTGTTCCCCAAGTCCCTGTGCTGCTATTAATTGTGTTCAAGTGGCTATTCCCCCGCCAGGCAGCCTAAGTTTTTCGGCGAATTTCCAGGCTGTTGCCTAACCCTGGTGGGAGAAGGACCAGATGCGCAGGCCCACCATAGCGGCTCCGAAAACGGTCACCGCCAGGATGTCGTGCCCGGCGTGGCCCCCTACTGGAGGGGCGAGAACGCTGCCGGGATGAGAATCTTGGTCTCCATGGTCTCGATGAGGTCGTGGACCTTGGGGGGCCAGTGGGGGTCTTTGGCGGCCTCGGCCCGCAACCGCGTCCGCTCGTTGAGGTCCTCGTAGGGCCAGAGGTGAATTACCTGGTTCAGGGGGCCTATCTCGGTGTGCCAGAAGGCAGCGAGCTTGGAGTACTTCTCCCGGTGAGGCAGGGCCTCAGCGAACCGCTTCTCGAACTCATTGACGCAGTTCGGCTTCAGGGTGTACGTCCGCATCTCGTAAATCATCCGGTTCCCTCCTCACTGATGCTCCCGGGGAGCGATATCCCTCTGCAGTCTTGGCACGAATGGTAAGCCCGTGGCGCCTATCAGTCAAGCCCCAGCGGGGCCGACGGTTACCCGCTTTTTCGGCTTAGCGTCCCTTCTCAAGCGAGGTCAAACGCCCTCACCCCCTTCTTCCCCCTCTCCCTGGGGGAGAGGGGGAGAGATTAAGAAGCTGGGGACACCCCCAGGCCCCCGGCCCCGATGAATCGGGGCATCCCATTGGCAAACCGGGTAACCGTCAGCCTCGGAGGCCGAACAGGTTGACGGGAGAGGGGCTATTGAAGCCGCTAACCCTGGTGGGAGAAGGACCAGATGCCCAGGCCCACCATGACCGCCCCGAAGAGGGTCACCGCCAGGATGTCCTGAGTCGCGCTCACTGGTTCGCCGAACATTAGGAGGCTGGGGGCCGTGTCCCCTAACATCACCTGGCGGATGGCGTCCACCCCGTAGGTGACGGGGTTTATCCGCACCACTATCCCCAGCCAGATGGGCAGGTCCCGTACCGGGAAGAACACCCCGGAGAGGAACACCATGGGCATGATGAGGATGTTCATGAGCACCTGAAAGCTCTCCATGGAGTACATGCGGGAGGCCAGGAGCACCCCCAGCGCCCCCAGGGAGGCCGCCACCAGCAGCAGTAGCGGCAACAGCCGCAGCACCATCCCCACCGATATGTCCACACCTACGAGGGGGGCCAGCACCAGGATGACCAACCCCTGCACCAGGGCCACGGTGGCCCCGCCCAGGACCTTGCCCAGCACCAGGGAGGCCCGGGGGATGGGGGCCACCAGCACCTCCTTGAGGAAGCCCATCTCCCGCTCCCAGACCACCGATATGCCGGACATGAAGGCGGTCATGAGCACCGACATGCCCACTATGCCGGGGAACAGGAATTGCATGAAGTCCAGCCCCGGGGCCAGGCCCCCCATGGCCCGGCCCAGCCCCACCCCGAACACCAGCAGGAAGAGCAGGGGGGAGAGCATCTGTGCCACCAGCCGCAGCCGGTCGCGGCGCAGCCTCAGCACCTCCCGGTACCAGATGGTATAGATACCCCGCACCGCCGCCGTCACCGGCCGCCCCTCCTTATGCGGGAGCGGGCCCAGGCCTTCATGGTCTCCATGCCGCCGGCCTCTTCATCCCGCAGCTCCCGGCCGGTGAGCCGGAGGAAGACATCGTCCATAGTGGGGCGGCGCAGGGTGATGCTATGTATTGAGGTCTCCAGGGAGCGGCTGAGGGTGGGGATGAACTCGCTGCCGTTGGCCACCTCTAAGGACAGGCTGTCCCGGTCCTGGGTCACCGGCAGGTGGAAGCGCTGGTCTATCTCCCGGGCGGCGGCGTCGTTGTCCGCCGTCCTCAGGATGATGATATCTCCTCCCAGGGCCTGCTTCAGGGAATCGGGGCTGTCCAGGGCCACCAGCCGCCCCCGGTCGATGACGCCGATACGCTCGGCGTGCTCCGCCTCGTCCATATAGTGGGTGGTGAAGAACAGGGTTACCCCCTGCTCCCGGCGCAGATAGTGCAGGTGCTCCCAGATGCGGGCCCGGGTCTGGGGGTCCAGGCCCAGGGTGGGCTCGTCCAGGAACAGGATGCGGGGGCGGTGCAGCAGCCCCCGGGCAATCTCCAGGCGGCGGCGCATACCGCCGGAGAAGTGCTTCACCACGCCCCGGCGCCGCTCCCACAGCTCCACCATGTGCAGCACCTCATCCATGCGCTGCCGCCGCTCCCGGCGGGGCACTCCATAGACCATGGCATGGAACTCCAGGTTCTCCCAGGCGCTCATCCTATCGTCCAGGCTGGGGTCCTGGAACACCAGGCCGATGCACTGGCGCACCTGGTTCTGGCTGCGGGACACATCCAGCCCGCACACCACCGCCCGGCCGCTGGTGGGACGGG
>JAZGBK010000252.1:0-2270 GCA_036476365.1 Dehalococcoidia bacterium | reverse complement strand
CCCCTGATTCACCAGTTGATAGACGATCTGCTGCGCAGGGGCATGCCGGTGGTATATGATGCCACCAATCTTGAGGAGCACCACCGGGAGTACCTGTATAACATCGCCCGGCACCGTGGGGCACGGCTCATCCTGGTGCAGGTGGAGGCCCCCGCCGAGACGGTGAGGCAGAGGTTGCAGCGGCGGGCTGCCGGGGGCGTAACCGGCGAGGCCGACTGGCAGGTCTATCAGCGTATGAAACAGTCGCTACAGCCCGTGCGCCGCTCCTACCTGGTGGTGGACACCTCCCGGGACATCGTGCCCGTCATTGATAAGATAGTGCGGGAGGCCAACCGCAGGTAGGAGGGGAAATGCCCAACGGCTACAATGGCAAAGTGCTACGGGTGAACCTGACATCGGGAAACATATCCGTGGAGGAACCGGAGGAGAACTTCTACCGGCGCTACTACGGGGGCTCGGCGTTGACTGCCTATTACCTGCTTCAAGAGCTGCCGCCGGGCACGGACCCACTAAGCCCCGCCAACATCCTGGTGTTCGCCCCCGGGGTGGTTACCGGGGTCCCGGTGGCCGGCTGCGGCCGCAACAGCGTGGGCGCTAAGTCGCCCTTGACGGGTGGTTTCGGCGATGCCCAGGTAGGTGGGTTTTGGGGGGCCGAGCTCAAGTTAGCCGGCTTTGACGCCATCGTCATAACCGGCCGGGCTAACAGCCCGGTCTATCTTTATGTCAATGACGGCCACGCTGAGCTCCGGGACGCCCAAGGGGTATGGGGTAAGACTACCCTGGAGTGCCAGGAGCAGATACAGAAGGAGCTGGGGGACACCAATGTAAAGGTAGCCCAGATAGGCCCCGCCGGGGAGAACCTGGTACGCTTCGCCTGCATCATCAACGACCTGGACGCCGCTGCCGGCCGCACCGGGATGGGGGCGGTGATGGGCTCCAAGAACCTCAAGGCCATCGCCGTCCGGGGCCGCAACCGGCTGCCCCTGGGAGACCCAGATGCCGTGAAGGGGCTGGGCCAATGGTTCCGGGACAATGTGGACAACCTGGCCAAGGGCCTCAGGGACCAGGGCACCGCCCGAGTGGTGCGGGCACTCAACCGCGGCGGTATCCTGCCCACCCGCAACTTCAACGAAGGCACGTTTGAGGGGGCGGACAAAATCGGTGGACAGGCCATGAACGAGACCATTCTGGTGGGCCGCCACGGCTGCTACGCCTGCCCTGTGCAGTGCAAGCGCGAGGTGAAGGGGGAGGGGGAGTACCAGGTGGACCCCCGATATGGGGGCCCGGAGTATGAGACCATCGCCGCCACCGGCTCTGACTGCGGCATTGATGACCTGCCCGCCATCGCCAAAGCTAACGAGCTGTGCCAGGCCTACGGCCTGGACACTATCTCCTGCGGGGCCAGCATCGCCTTTGCCATGGAGTGTGTCGCCAAAGGCATCCTGAGCCAAGATGCCCTGGGGGGGCTTGACCTCTCCTTCGGCAATGCCCCGGCCATGATAGAGATGGTGCGCCGCATCGCCCTGCGGGAGGGCCTGGGCGACCTGCTGGCCGAAGGGGTGGCCCGGGCCTCCAAGCAACTGGGCACGGAGGCTGAGGCCCTGGCCCTGCATGTGAAGGGCCAGGAGCTGCCTATGCACGAGCCCCGCCTCAAGCAGGGTATGGGCCTGGGCTATGCCATATCCCCTACCGGGGCCGACCACTGCCACAACATACACGATAACCTGTACCAGTCCCAGGGCCCCGCCCTGGAAGGGCTGAAATCTCTGGGGGTGATTGAGCCCCTCCCCGCTACGGACCTCAGCCCGGCCAAGGTGAGGATGCTCATTTACGGCAGCACCTGGGAGCACCTCCTCAACTGCCTGGTCTTCTGCAACTTCATCGCCCTCAGCCGCGACCAAGTCAACGAGCTGGTGCAGGGGGTAGCCGGCTGGGACTCCTCGGTGTGGGAGCTGATGAAGGTGGGGGAGAGGATGATGACTATGGCCCGGGCCTTCAACGTCCGGGAGGGATTCACCGCCGCCGATGACCGCCTGCCCCGCCGCTTCTTCACCGCCCAGTCCTCCGGCCCCCTGGAGGGCACCGCTATCGACGAGGAGGCGCTGGACCAGGCCAGGCTGACCTACTACCGCATGATGGGCTGGGACGACGAGGGGGTGCCCACCCCCTGGAAGCTGGCCGAGCTGGATGTGCCCTGGGTGACCGAGGCCATGAGGAAGGTGTAGCCATTGTGAAGATTAGAGTCGTTGCCGGGGATATAGTGCACTTGC
>JAZGBK010000251.1:0-4821 GCA_036476365.1 Dehalococcoidia bacterium | reverse complement strand
AATTCCGGGGGCTACGCCCCCGGACCCCCAGGGGGCTGGGGGGTGGAGCCCCCCAGATACGACTCCCGGGTTGGTGGGCGGGAATGAAAATGCTTGCATAGCGTAAGACAAAAAACCCTTATTGGCGTTGGTGGCAGAGGTGGCAGTCCATGTACATCGCAAGGTGCGATGACCTGCTCAGGCCAACTTTGCACCTGGACCGGTTTTTGTGGGGCCAGGTCAGTTTTTCCCTTTATGGCCTATATTCATCTCGTTTCCACCAATCTCCATTTAAATAGTTACTTTCGTTATAGCCCATTGTTCGTAAGCTAGCTCTCGCTTCGTCTGGCAGTTCGTCCCAAGACGGTAGCATCCATTTTCTGATGAATGGAGTTGTAAGTAGTGGCATCACCAACCAATATATGAAGAGTCCGATGACACCTGCTATCCAGTGGTATATGAACAGAAAAGATATGCCGCCTAAAAAGGGAACTATCCAAACTAGATGAGGAGCACTGGGATGAGCCGTGTCAAAGAACATAGGACGGTGTATGGCTGAGCATTTCATCCCAACTCCGCAGTATGAATGGACTACGGAGGCTATTAGAAGCGCTATTATTCCAGCAATAAAGAATCCCATAATACGACTTCGTGGTCTTTGACCTGCCCCCATTGATTGTACCACTTGTTAAGTTAGAGTTGCAGACACGGCAACTGGGAGTATGGCCTCAGGAGTTGGAGGCCAGCTTCAGCATCGTCTGTTAGGAGTACGACCTGGAGCGCCCCCACCGCCTCTGCCACCCCCGCCACCAGGCCCTCTAATGCTCCTTGCAACCTTCCCTCACCTCTATGGGATACCAGCCTTCTCATCTGGACCAGTCTCAGGGGAAGAGCGTGTCCTGTTAGTGTACTCTATCCGGAAGGCCGCCAACAAGCGTCAGGGCACCCCGATACTTCAGGGTGCCCTGAAAGTGCTGTGGTAGGGCATACCGGATTCGAACCGGTGATCTCCGCCTTGAGAGGGCGGTGTCCTTGGCCGCTAGACGAATGCCCCGTTGGCTGCCGGGCCTGGCCTGGCCCGCACAGCGGTTTGTATTATACCGGAAACCATGTAGGGGGGCAACAGCCGGTGGTGGGGGGCTCAGCCGTGGCGGGGCCAGCGCTGGAGGTGTGTTTCCCGTGCCTGAGGGTTGATGAGGCCCGGCGGTAGGTGTCCCCGCAGCACGCTGAATACGTTTTCCTCCACCCCCCGCCGGAGGTCGGCCACCGCCTCGTTGGAGTACTGGGCGGTATGGGCGGTGAGGAGTATTCGGTCCAGCGTCAGCAGGGGGCTATCGGGAGGTGGGGGCTCGGGGTCGGTCACATCCAGGGCAGCTCCGGCCAGCACCCCGTCCTTGAGGGCCTGCACCAGTGCCTCCTCGTCTATGAGGCCGCCCCGGGCGGTGTTGATGAGGTAGGCGGTGGGCTTCATCTTTTGCATCTGTTCCATGCCTATCATGTTCCGGTTCTCCGGGGTGAGGGCGGTGTGGAGGGAGATGTAGTCCGATTCCCGCAGCAGGGCGTCCATGTCCACCGGCTCCACGCCCATCTCCTCCATGGCTGCGGGAGGGATAAACGGGTCGTAGGCGATGACGCCCAGGCCGAAGGCCTTGGCCCGGTATACCAGGGTCTGGCCGATGCGGCCCAGGCCGATGATGCCCAGCACCTGGCCGGAGAGCCGGGGTAATGGTGGCATGATATGGTAGCGGATTTTGGGCTTCTCCATCGAGTCCCACGCCCCCTGGCGCACCGCCTCTACGATGGGCACCAGCTTGCGGTTGCAGGCCAGTAGTAGGGCCATGGCGTGGTTGGCCACCTCTTCCTGGCAGTAGTCGGGCACATTGGATACCAGGATGCCCCGCTCGGTGGCTGCCGGCACATCCACC
The DNA here is from genome assembly GCA_036476365.1 of Dehalococcoidia bacterium. Classification (GTDB taxonomy): domain Bacteria; phylum Chloroflexota; class Dehalococcoidia; order JACVQG01; family JAHKAY01; genus JASLQE01. The sequence goes on along the minus strand of JAZGBK010000251.1, from coordinate 2,917 downwards.
CCCTCGTAGCCGATGCCGATAACACTGATGAGCCGGCATCGCTCCAGGTTCTCAATGACACGGCGGGTATAGGGCTGGAGGGCGGTGATGGCTACATCGCAGTCCCTGGTGGCTGCCATGAGCTCCTCCTCGCCGTTGCACGGGATGTGGTGAAAGGCGGCGTCCAGCTTCTGGTAGGCCTCTTCGCTGGAGGGGATGCCGGGGTAGCGGAAGAGGGTCATCACCACCTTCTGACTCATGCCGGGCTCCCGGACCGGGCCAGGTGCGCCCCCCGCCGCAGCGCCGCCAGGTTGAGGGATAGGGCCTTCTCACGGCCGGCATAGCGCCTCTCCATGTGGGCCTCCACGACCTCCAGCGGCAGGGCGGGAACAAGCTCCAGGTAGGCTCCCAGCAGCACGAAGTTGGATACCTGGGTCTCCCCCAGCTCCAGGGCCGCCTCTACGGCGGGCACCAGGGCCAGCCGGGCGTCATGCCGGGTGATGGCGTCCCGCTGTAGCCCGGCGGACTCGGCGATGAGCAGCCCACCCGGGGCCAGGCGGCCCTCAAAGGGCTTGAGCTGGGAGGGCTCCATCACCACCAGGGCCTGCGCCTGGGTGAGGATGGGTGAGGCGATTTCCTCCTGGGAGAGGATGACGGTGCACTCGCAGGGGCCGCCCCGCATGGCCGCCTGGTAGCTGGGGAACCACAGCACACTGTGGTAGTGCTCCATGGCCGCCTGGGCCAGCAGCAGCCCGGCGGTGAGCACTCCCTTGCCCCCCACCCCGGCCATCAGCACATCATGCCTGCCGGCGTTTCCCATGCCTACTCTATGCGCTCCACATTTTTGAACTCCCCCAGGGGGAACTCGGGTATCATGTGTTCCTCAATCCAGCTCAGGCTCTCCACCGGCGTCAGGCGCCAGTCCGGGGGGCAGGCGGAGAGGACTTCTACGAAGCTGAAGCCCACATTGTCTATCTGCTTCTGCACCGCCGTTTTGAGGTATTTCCGGGTGCGCTGGTAGTTGGCCGGGGTGTGCACCGAGCCCCGGGCGGCATACACACACCCTTTGAGGGTGGCCAGGAGCTCCGGGGCATGCATGGGGTAGCCGGTGGAGTCATCCCGTCCCTGGGGAGAGGTGGTGGTGATCTGGCCGTGGAGGGTGGTGGGGGCCATCTGGCCGCCGGTGGTGCCGTAGTTGCCGTTGTTGACCATGATTACGGTGAGACGCTCGGCCCGGCCCACGGCACTGAGCAGGGAGCCGGCGCCGATGGCGATGCAATCACCGTCGCCCTGGAGGGTGATGACCACGGGGCGGCCGTGCAGGGCCCGCTTGATGGCGGTGCCGGCATCCGGGGCGCGGCCGTGGGCGGTGAAGATGCCGTCCATATCCAGCACGGCGAAGGCCCGGGTGGAGCAGCCCACCCCCGTTATCAGCACGGTATCGTCCTCTACCCCCAGCTCATCTACCGTCTCGGCGATGAGACGCTCGATGATAGGGTGGTGGCAGCCGGGGCACTGGCGGGCGCCACCGGGGTGGCGCACCCACAGCCGGGGGGTGCCGGAGACCCAGGTGCGGCCCTCAACCTCCTGGCGGCTCATACCTTCACCCCCGAGCAGACCTTCTTTATCTCCTCCAGCACCCGGCCGGGGAGGAGCATACCGGCCCCGGTGGAGTCGTGGCGGTCCAGCATCCCCAGGAAGTGTACCGGGGCCCGTCCCTCCACTCCTAGGCGCACATCATCTATCATCTGGCCCAGGCTGTCCTCCACCGTCAGGAAGGAGGCCCCCGCCTCGGCCCTGGAGCGCAGGGCCATATAGGGGAAGGGCCACAGGGTGATGGGGCGCAGCAGTCCCACCCGCAGCCCCTCCCGGCGGGCCATGTTTACCGCCTCCTTGGCCACCCGGGCCACATAGCCGTAGGCCACCACTACCACCTGGGCATCGTCCAGCAGGTAGGGGTCAAAACGGACCTCGGACTCCATGAGGCGGTACTTGGCGTCCAGGGCGCGTATGAGGGAGAGATAGTTGGAGTAGGGCTCGGCGCTCACCTGCCCCTGTCCGCAGGAGATGAAGCGACGCTGGTGGTCGGGGCGGTAGCCCTTGCCGCCGATGGCCCAGTCCTTGGGGGGCAGGGGGCCGAAGTCCTGCGCCTGTATCTCCACCGGCTCGGCCATCTGGCCGATGATGGCATCGGTGAGCACCACCACCGGGTTGCGGTACTTATCGGATAGGTGGAAGCCGAGCTGCACCAGGTCGCAGTTCTCGGCCACCGATGCCGGGGCCAGCACTATGGCTTTGTACCCCCCCTGGCCGCCGCCCCGGGTGGCGGATAGGTAGTCCATCTGGGCGTGCTGGGTGGTGCCCTGTCCTGGCCCGCCCCGCTGCACCAGGACAATGACACAGGGCAGCTCGGCATTGGCCATGCAGGACATGGTCTCCTGCATCAGTGCCCACCCCGGGGAGGAGGTGGAGGTCATCACCCGCACGCCGGTGGCCGCTCCCCCGTAGAGCATGTTGATGGAGCCGCTCTCGGAGTGTGGCTGGATGAAGACGCCCTCCCGCTGGGGCAGCTCTTTGGCGAACCACTCGGTGACCTCGTTCTGGGGGGTGATGGGGTAGCCGAAGAAGGTGAGGCAGCCGGCGGCCACCGCCCCCCGGCCTATGGCCTCATTGCCCTGGATAAGGATGCGCTCTGCCAACTCAAAGCTCCTATGCGGTGGCCGGGGCCTTATCGGCCAGCCGGTAGACCTCTATGGCGAAGTGGGGGCACAGCCAGCCGCAGATACCGCAGGCGTTACACTTCTCGGGAGTGGAGAACAGGGGCAGCAGGTATCCCTGGGGGGTGAAGCGGTCGCCGGGGATGCTGATACACCCCCGGGCGCAGAAGTGGGAGCACAGGGCGCAGCCCTTGCAGTACCTCTCGTCAATAGTTATCTCA
>JAZGBK010000250.1:0-6298 GCA_036476365.1 Dehalococcoidia bacterium | reverse complement strand
GGGCAATCTATCTTTAGATGGCCTTCTTCTGACCATGCTCGTCTTAACTTCTATCAGGAAGTGCTGCTTACCCCAGGTGCCGGGTCCAAATGCAACGTAATCCCAGGTCCGGGGGTATCTGAAGATGCAGTCCTTCTGTTCATCCGTGAATCTACCACTGCATTCCCATAAATTAGGATTAATCGCACCACCCGCTGAGGGCAATAAGCGGCTACCTTGTCCCTCAATCCACATCGGCTTTAGCACAGGGTAGAAACCCCTTCTTCGTAGATAATACCTAGCGAACACTTCGCCTACTTCTCCCATCAACGTCCGCTCAAGCCTTAATTCCATGTATTAACCCCTATAAGCATAATCCTGGCCTTGGTGTCCCGTTATGGCTGGCTCTGGCCTGTCGCCAGCCGGCTTCCGGCGTCACGGGCCTCCCGGAGGGCGGTGGGGTGGTGGTGCACCTCTCGGTACTCGTCCATGGCGGGGTAGAGGAGCTCCTCCCCGTATTCCACATCGCAGGCGGCGAAGAAGGCCCGTACCACCCGGCGGGCACCGTCGAACAGGTAGGGGAGGGGCCGGTCCATGCCGGCCACCGCAATCCACAGGCCACAGCGGCGGCTACCGTCGGCGGATAGGGGGTGGCGCTGCTTCAGCAGGTATTTGGCCACCCACAGCGCCTGGCAGCGGTCTATGGCCAGCTTGGCCTGGGCGGTCACCGACATGAAGAAGATGGGGGAGGCCAGCACTATGCGGTCGGCCTCCATGAGCTTGCGGTGGAAGGGCTGGATGTCGTCGTCAATGATGCACACCCCGGTGTACAGGCAGCCATCGCAGTGCTGGCAGGAGCGGGCGTGGAGGTTGTTGAGCACTATCTTCTCGGTGGCTGCTCCCGCCTGCTGGGCAGCCTCCAGGGCGGCATCCAGCAGGGCCTCCGTGTTCCCCCGCCGCCGGGGGCTGCCAGCCAGTCCCAGCACCCGGAGCACGGGACTACTCCCGCTTGGCCAGCAGCCCGTAGCGCTCTATGTTGGCATCGGCCTGGGCCTGGATACGGGCGATAATCTCCTGGCCTACCTCCTGCTCAAAGAGGTGGCTGTAGCGGCCCTGGGGGCGCAGGTACTCCTCCACCGGCTTCTGGCGGGCGATGCGCCGCACCGAGGTGAGCTGGCCGTTCTCGTACTCGTAGAGGGGGTAGAGGCCGGTCTCCACCACCAGCTTGGCCAGCTTGATGGTCTCCGAGGAGTGGTGGCGCCACCCCAGGGGGCAGTTGGAGAAAATCTGGATGTACTTGGGGCCCCGGATGGACAGCGCCTTCTTCACCTTCTTCTCCAGGTCAAAGGGGTAGCCCACGGAGGCGGTGGCCATGTAGGGGATGCCGTGGGCCAGGGCGATCTGGGGCACATCCTTCTTGTAGGTGGGGTTGCCGAAGCTTACCCGCCCGGCGGGGCTGGTGCTGGTGTGGGCACCGAAAGGGGTGAGGCCGGAGCGCTGTATCCCGGTGTTCATGTAGGCCTCGTTGTCGTAGCACACGAAGAGGACATCGTGGCCCCGCTCCAGCATGCCGGAGAGGGCCTGAAGGCCGATGTCAGCGGTGCCGCCATCACCGGCCTGGGCGATGACCCGCACCTGCTCCAGCCGTCCGGTGACCTTGAGGGCAGCCTCTACGCCGGCGGCCACCGCCGCCGAGTTCTCAAACAGGGAATGTATCCACGGCACCTGCCAGGCGGAGTTGGGATAGTTGGAGCTGAACACCTCCAGGCAGCCGGTGGCGCTGGTGGCGATGACATCAGGCCCGGCGGCCCACAGCACCAGCCGGGCGGCCAGGGCCTCGCCGCAGCCGGAGCAGGCGCTGTGGCCGGAGGCGAACAGGTGGCCCATCTCCAGCCGGGGGGAAGTCTTCTTCTCCAGCATCTATACTCCTTCCAGTTCCAGGTCTGGCCGCAGGTCCAGGAACTCTCCCTGGTGCCGCCCCCGGCCGGCCTTCTTCAGGGCATCGTTTATGACTGCTTCCGTCACATCCCGTCCCCCCAGCCCCACGATAAAGGTGCTTATGCGGGGGGGGCGGGGCCGGCCCAGGAACAGGGCACGCAACTCGGTGCCCAGGGGCCCCTGGGCACCCAGGGAGACGGCCTTATCCAGCACCACTACCCTCCGGGCCGGCTTCAGCGCCTGGTACAGCAGCTCCCCGGGGAAGGGGCGGTAGGCGACCAGCTTCAGCAGGCCCACTCTCTCCCCGGCCTCCCGGCGCTGGTCCACCACCATCTTGGCGGTGGATGCTATGGAGCCCATGGCCACCAGCACCGTTTCGGCATCCTCGGTGCGGTACTCCTCCATAAGGCCGGGGCCGGGCCGGCCAAAGGCCCGCTCAAAATCGTGGGCCGCCTCCTGGATAATGCCTACAGACCGCTCCATGGCCTGCTGCATCATGTAGCGGGCCTCTATGTACTTATCGGGTTCGGCGTACATGCCCATGGAGAGGGGATGGGCCGGGTCCAGGCGGTAGCGGGGCTGGAAGGGTGGCAGGTAGCTGTCCACCTGCTCCGCCTCGGGGATGTCCACCACCTCCCAGGCGTGGGATATGACATAGCCATCCAGGCATACCATGGCTGGCAGCAGCACCCGGTGGTCCTCGGCCACCCGGTAGGCCAGGAAGGTCAGGTCGGCGGCCTCCTGGGCGTTCTCCGAGTAGAACTGGAGGATGCCGGCGTCCCGCACTGCCATGGAGTCCTGATGGTCGGTCCAGATGTTGAGGGGGGCGGAGAGGGCCCTGTTGACGCAGGCCAGCACTACCGGCAGCCGCATGCCGGCTATGTTGAACAGCACCTCCGACATGAGGATGAGGCCCTGGGAGGATGAAGAGGTGAACACCCGCACCCCGGTGGCCGAGGCCCCCAGCACTACCGAGGCGGCGGAGTGCTCGCTCTCTACATTGACAAACTCCATCTTGACCTGACCGTCGGCCACCATCTGGGCGAGCTCGTGAACGATGTGGGTCTGGGGGGTGATGGGGTAGGCGGCCACCACCTGGGGCTGGCACAGGGCCACCGCCTCGGCCACCGCCCGGGAGCCCTCCATTATCCTGCGGGCCATACTACTTTTCCTCCGTGGCGGCCAGCAGGGGCGCTTCTTCGGGGACCATCTCAATATCGTCCACGGGGCACACCGTAGCGCAGATGCCGCAGCCCTTGCAGTAGTTCAGGTCGGCATAGTAGGTATTGCGGCCGTTGCCGTATATGCAGCCATCGGGGCAGGCCAGCGGGCACAGGTCGCAGGCGGTGCAGCGCACATGTAGGAAGCGGGGTTTGAGCCCGGTGCGCCAGCTCCCGGTGTGGTAGTTCTGGCTGGTGCCCGGCTGGGCCACGCAGCCCGTGGTTATCCTCATGAAACGGCCTCCTTGGATTTGACGAATTCGTAGCCGCGCTGGATGGCCTGGGCGTTCTTCTCCCCGGCAGCACCGGGGAAGCGCTGGCGGACTGCCTCCCGAAGGGCGTCCAGCCCCACCTCTCCGGTGGCGGCGGCGAAGGCCCCCAGCAGGGGGGTGTTGGAGCGGTCGGCCCGTCCCAGCAGCTCCTGGGCTATCTGAGAGGCGGGTACGGTGACCACCCGGCCGTGGTTGAGGCCCAGCCCCAGTGCCTCCGGGGGTTCTGGACTGTTGACCACCACCACGCCGCCGGGCTTGAGACCATCGGCCACGTTGAAACCCGTTAGCAGGGTAGGGTCCTGTACCAGCACATAGTCCGGTTCCTTAACCTGGCTCCGGCTGCGGATGGGCTTATCGCCCAGCCGCACATAGGCGTTGAGGGGCGCTCCCATGCGCTCCGAGCCGAAGTGGGGGAAGGCAAAGGCGTGCTTGCCCTCCTCAAAGGCGGCCAAAGCCAGGATTATGGCAGAGGTTATGGCCCCCTGCCCGGCACGGGCAAAAATGCGGATTTCTTTCATGTGGCTCCTCAGGGGATTTTGCAGGTGTACTTGATGTGGTAGTGGCCCTTTTCCATGGCCTGGGCGTTGGACTCACCGGCCCGGCCCCGGAAGTGGCGGCGGGCCACCTTCTGTAGCGACTCCAGGCTTACCACATGGCTGGCGGCGGCCAGTGCCCCCAGCAGCACCGTGCCCGTCCAGGGGAAGATGGACTCCTGTTTGCCCAGGGCCTCCTCCGCCAGCAGGGCAGCGGGAACGGTAACCACCAGGGCTTGGACGTTGGCCTTTACATTCAGGGCGCTCTCGGTGGTGTTGAGGATGAGCATCCCCTTTTCCTTCAGGCCTCTGGTTACCGCCTCCTCTTTGAGACGGGTGGCGTCCTGGACCAGCAGGAGGTCAGGGGACCTGGCCGACGCCCGGTCCCTTATGGGCTCCTGGTCGATACGCACGGACACGCTGAGGGGCGTGCCGCCCCGGTCGTAGGGGCAGTCCGGAGAGGCGTACACATGCTTCCCCTCCTCCACCAGAGCCTCGGCCAGCAGCGAGGCGGTGGTGAGCACACCCTGCCCCCCCCGCCCATGGATGCGGACTTCAGTCACTGCTACTTTTTGAGACCCAGGGCTTCCTTCAGCTGGGGCTCGTCATAGCCGACGATGATGCGACCGTCCACTTCAATCACCGGCACCGCCATCTGGCCCGACTTGGTCATCATGTCCTGGCGTGCCGCCAGGTCAGAGGCCACATCCTTGTCCTCATACTGTACCCCGTTGTCCTGAAAGAACTTCTTGGTGGTTTTGCACCAGGGGCAAGTGGGGGTGGAATAAATAGTCACCTTAGCCAAGATTCACCTCCTCGCCTTTCCGTTAGTAAATTATATCATGGGGTACTTGTCGCCCCAAAGTAGCCTGGACTACACAGAGGTGGGGGGCCTACTTGCCGCTCTGCTGGGCGGCGATGGCGGCCTGCACAGCCTCCTCGGAGAAGTAGAAGCGGTCCCTATCCACCGGTACCACGATGCCGGCGGATAGCATGGCCCGAAAGGCCGAGGCCTGGAAGTTGCGCATCCCTATCGTCCGCCGGCGGGCCACCCCCAGCTCCTCCAGGGGTAGGGCACTCTTGGGCGAGAGGGCGCCGTGGCGGCGAAAGGCCTCCACCACTTGCCGCTGGGCTCGGGTAACACGCCAGCGCAGCAGCCACAGCCATAGCCACAGGAAGACTACGAGGACGACCGCCAGTAGTAAATATTGGGCAATTGTAGACATGTTGACAACCTCTGACCTATTTTAGCCTACCGCCCCCGGCAGCGGCAAACAGCTAATCAGGCCATGACTATCTGGGCCGGGTAGGGGCACATATCGCTCAGGGGGCAGGTGGGCCCGCCGCAGGCGGGCTTGCGGCACACCTCTTTGCCCAGGTGCACCAGCAGGGCGTGGTACTCGTTATACAGGGCCGCATCTGCGGACAGGTGGTCAGTGAACAGCCGCTGCAGCTCCTGGTAGGGGGCGGTGGGCCGGGCAAGCTCCATGCGGCCCAGGATGCGCCGGGTATAGGCATCTATGACGAACACCGGCCGCCCGGCGGCGTAGAGCAGGATAGAGTCCGCCGTCTCCTCGCCGATGCCATATACCCCTAACAGCCTGTCCCGCAGCTCGGAGGTATCCCCGGAGAAGAGGCGGCCCAGGTCGTCCCCGGCGCTGCCCGTAAGCTGGACCAGTGCCTTCAGCTTGCGGGCCTTGGTGTTGTAGTAGGCGGTGGGCCGGATGAGCCGGGCCAGCTCCTCTATGGGGAGTCGGCGCAGGGCGTGGGGGGAGAGGGCACTGGCGGCCTTGAGGTTGTCTATGGCCCGCTCCACATTGCCCCAGCTTACGGACTGGGTGAGCACCGCCCCCACCATTACCTCCCAGGGGGTGTCCCCCGGCCACCAGTGCTGGGGGCCGAAACGGGCCAGCAGCCGGTCATAGACTTCCCTCAGGGTCTCAGCGACGGACATCGTGGGCGCGGTGGGGTGTGGCCTGGATCATTTTCACCCACTCCGGCACCACCGCCTCGGTGGGGTAGTCAAAGCCGGGGATGAAGGGCTTTATATCCAGCACCGGGGTGCCGTCAAAGGCGTCCAGCCCCTGTACCCGGAGCACCAGCCCCTCCCTGCCCAGCAGCCGGGCGGTGGTCATGCCTATGGAGTTGGGCCGGGAGTAGTGGCGGGTGGCGAACAACCCCACCAGGGGCAGGTCCTGGCGGCCCCGGGGGTGGACCTTGGCGGGGTACTGGCCGGGTGTCATGTGGTGCATGTAGAAGAGCACCACGATGTGGGAGAAGCCCTCAATGCCGTCCAGGGCCTCCTCCAGGCCCTCCGTGAGATGGATTTCGGATGTCACCTCCGCCCACACCTGCC
>JAZGBK010000025.1:0-5786 GCA_036476365.1 Dehalococcoidia bacterium | reverse complement strand
CGGTTTATTATCTTATCGTCAATATCGGTGAAGTTCTGGACATGCCGCACCCGGTAGCCCCGGTACTCCAGGTAGCGACGGAACACATCGAACAGGATATAGCTCATGGCGTGGCCCAGGTGGCTCTGGTCATAGGGGGTGACGCCGCACACGTACATGCCCACTACCTGCCCCCCGGGGCGGAACTCCTCCTTCTGGCCGGAGAGCGTGTTATATAGCCTCATCCCTCTCCTCTACGAGGACATCCCTCTCCTCCAGGAGAGCCACGGCATAGGCGGCGATGCCCTCCCCCTGGCCCAGGAGCCCCAGCCCCTCGGTGGTGGTGGCCTTGATGCCGATGTGCCCGGGCTCTACCCCCAGGGCCACCCGGATGCGGTCCTTCATTTTGGGGATATAGGGGGCCAGGCGGGGGGCCTGGGCGATAACAGTGGTATCTATGTTCACCACCACGAAGCGCCTTCCCCACAACCAGTTGCCCACGGTGCGCAGCAGCACCAGGCTGTAGGCATCCTTGTAGGTGGGGTCGGTGTCCGGGAAGTGGGTGCCGATGTCCCCCATGCCGGCGGCCCCCAGCAGGGCGTCCATCACGGCGTGCAGCAGGGCATCGCCGTCACTGTGACCGGCCAGGCCCTTGTCAAAGTCCATCCGCACCCCGCCCAGCACCAGGGGGCGTCCGGGCACCAGGGGGTGCACATCAAAGCCCAGCCCCACCCTATGTTTCACTGCGCCGTCTCAGGATGGCTTCGGCGGTCACCAGGTCCTCCTCGGTGGTCACCTTTATATTATCATAGGAGCCCGTATAGACCTTCACCTGGTATCCCAGGGCCTCCACCAGGGAGGCGTCGTCGGTGGCCTCAGGGGAGGGGTGGCGGTGGGCGTGGGCCAGGATGTCCCGGCGGAACACCTGGGGGGTCTGAGCCAGCCACAGCCGGGAGCGGGGTGGGGTGGCCTCCACGGTGCCCCCTTCATCCACGATTTTGACGGTATCCACGGCGGGGACGGCGGCAATAGCGGCCCCGGTCTCCCGGGCGGCCACCAGACCCGTCTCCACCAGGTCCGGGGTGAGGCAGGGGCGGGCACCGTCGTGGACCACCACCCACTCCCAGCCAACGGCCTCCGCCAGCCCGGCAGCCACCGAGCCTTGGCGGCTCTCCTCTCCCAGGCACAGCCGCTTCACCTTGGGAAAGCGGTCTGCCAGCCGCCGGGCCGCCTCCATGTTATCCCCGTTTACCACCAGTACCACCTGGGAGAGCGAAGGGCTGGCCTCCAGGGCGGAAAGGGACCAGCTCAGCAAAGGCCTGTCCACCAGGCTCACCAGCAACTTGTCCCGGCCCAGTCTCTGGCTGCGGCCCGCCGCCACCACGATGGCACCGGCTGCAACGGTCTTTTCTATTCCCGCCCCCTGCCCGCCTCCGGCAGGCCGCCACCCTCCTTGGGTTGGGCGAAAATCATGCGGCCCATAGCCGTCTGGTGTACCCGGGTGATAGTAACTTCCACCTGACTGCTGATGAAGGGCTTGCCGCCCTGGACCACCACCATGGTGCCATCGTCCAGGAAGCCCACCCCCTGGCCGGGCTCGGTGCCCTCCTGGACGATGAGCAGTCCCATCTCCTCGCCGGGGAGCACCACCGGCTTGAGGGCCACCGCCAGGTCATTGAAGTTGAGCACCTTCACCCCCTGCACCTCGGCCACCTGGCGCAAGTTGAAGTCGGTGGTCAATATGGGGCAGGCCCACTGGCGGGCCACCTTCACCAGCTTGGCATCCACGGTCTCTCCGTCCTCCAGGGGGAGCTCCACCAGCTCCACGGGGATGGGGGCTTCCCTCTGGAGCCGGGCCAGCAGGTCCAGGCCCCTGCGGCCACGGCGGCGGCGTAGAGGGTCGGAGGAATCGGCGATGTGCTGGAGCTCCTGCAACACAAAGCTGGGAACAACGAGCTTGCCCGGCATGAAGCCTGTATGGGCTACATCGCCTATACGCCCGTCTATGATCACGCTGGTGTCCACCAGCATGGTGTGCTCCCGGTCATGGTCTGTGGCCTCAGTTTTGATGCCGAAGAAGCGGAAGATTTCAGTGCTGCGCTTCACCAGTGCGGTTATCAGCACATAGCTGAGAACGACGGCAGCGACTATGGGGGCCGCCCGGCCATAGACGCCCGGGAACAGCGACAGGGGCAGAGTGAGCAGGGCGGAGACGAACAGGGCGATGAGGAGGCCTACCACCCCCATGACCAGGACGGAGGTGGGTAGCTCCGCCGCCCAGGCCAGCAGCCGGTTCAGGGGGCGGCTGGTGATGTAAGGGCCGGTGAGAAACCCCACAACCGCCCCGGCACCCACGCCGGGTAGGAGCCACAGAGGCTCCAGGCCGAAGGCACCGCCTATGCGCCACCCCAGCAGTGCCAGGACCACCATTACCAGCAGCCGCCAGCCCATTTCCCGCTTGTACTCTATCATAGCCCTATCAGCTCTAACCAGCGCCTGATGAGGCTAAGCCCCCAGGCGCCGGCAAAGGCCACCATCAGCCCCTTTATTGTCTTGCCTGCCCAGCAGAATAGCAAGAACCTCCTTAGTGGATAACGAAAAGACCCGGCAATAGCCCCCACCAAGTCAAAAAAAGGGTTGGGGAAGGCCGCCAGGACAAAAATTACCCATCCCCCCCGCCGGAGCATCCACTTCTGCAGCCTGCGGTAGAACCGGCCCTGCTTGCTTTCAAGGGCCGACCTGCTCGCCATCCCGGCCATGTAGCCGGTGAGTTCCCCCAGCGGTTCGGCCACTCCCACCACCAGCCCCAGCAGTAGCGGGTACTTGAGCACCCCACCCAGAGTGAATACTACCGCCATAGCAGGCACGGGCACCAGTATTGTTGCGGTGCCCAGCAGGCTGATGGCAAAGGCCCCAGCGTAGCCATATGTCTCCAGGTGCGCTACCCGCTCCCAGTAATAGACGATGGCCACCGCCAGGAGTAATACGAGGCCGATAACTGCCAGGCTCAGGGAGAGTCGTATTAGGCCCCTCTCTGACCGGGAGCCGGGTTTCTGGCTCACTGTGCCACACTTCTGTTACGAAGAGTAGCACCGGCCCAGGGTTAAGTCAAGAACCAAGTTGACAGTCGGTTTAGCAACCGTTTTCTTTCTCCCCTCCTACCCGCGGGGCTGTATCCGGGAGGAGAAGCCCCCCCACCGCCTGTGGCGGGGGAGGGCATAGCACCAGGAGTAGCTACCGGTGGATAGGCGGGCGGTCAGGCGGTTGCCTTCACCCCGGCCTTGGAGAAGGTGAGCTTGTCCCCCTCCACATCCACAGCCACTGTATCCCCCTCGGCGAACTCTCCGCTCAGGATGCGGGTGGACAGGGGATTCTCCAGCTCCCGCTGTATGGCCCGGCGCAGGGGACGGGCACCATAGACGGGGTCAAAGCCCTCCTTGACCAGCCGCTCCACGGTTGCCTGGCTGAGCTCTATGGATACCCCCCGCTCCGCCAGTCTTCCCTGCACCTCTTTCACCATCAGCCCCACAATGCTGTGTAGCTGCTCCTGGTTCAGGGGATGGAAGACAATCACCTCGTCAATGCGGTTGAGGAGCTCGGGGCGAAAGGCCCGCTTGAGGGCAGCCTCCACAGCGCCCTTGATGCGCTGGAAATCGTTGTTCTCCTCGTGGAGGAAACCCACGCCCCCCAGCTGCGATTCCTGGGTGCCCAGGTTGCTGGTGAGGATGACCACGGTGTTGCGGAAGTCCACGGTGCGGCCGTGGCCATCGGTAAGCCGGCCGTCCTCCAGCACCTGGAGCAGGATGTTGAACACCTCGGGGTGGGCCTTCTCAATCTCGTCCAGGAGCACCACCCGGTAGGGGCGGCGGCGCACCGCCTCGGTAAGCTGGCCGCCTTCCTCATAGCCGATGTAGCCGGGAGGGGAGCCGATGAGGCGGGCCACGGTGTGTTTCTCGGTGTACTCGGACATGTCCAGGCGGACCATGGCCTCCTCGTCGTCAAACATGTACTCGGCCAGGGCCCGGGCCAGCTCGGTCTTGCCCACGCCGGTGGGCCCCAGGAAGATGAAGCTGCCGATGGGGCGTTTGGGGTCTTTGAGGCCGGCCCGTGCCCGGCGCACGGCGTCGGCCACGGCCTGCACCGCCTCGTCCTGGCCCACCACCCGCTGGTGGAGCTGCCCCTCCATGTGCAGCAGCTTCTCCGCCTCTCCCTGCAACATGCGGGAGACGGGGATGCCGGTCCACTTGGCGATGAGGCTGGCGATGTCCTCCTCGTCCACTACCATGTCCCCTATCTTCTCCTGTTTGAGCCACTCCTGGCGGCGCTGCTGGTAATCGCCCTCCAGGTTGAGCTTCTCCGTCCGGAGCTGGGCGGCCGATTCGTAGTTCCCCCGCTGGGAAGCCGCCTCCTCCTGGTTGGTCAGGTGCTGGAGGCGTTGCTCCATCTCCTTCACCTCCGGGGGTGCGCTCTGCACCTGGATGCGCAGGGCGGAGGCGGCCTCGTCAATGAGGTCCACCGCCTTGTCCGGCAGGTAGCGCTCAGTGAGATAACGGTGGCTGAGCCTGGCCGATGCCTCCAGGGCGGAATCGGTTATCTGGACCTTGTGATGGGCCTCGTACTTGGGGCGCAGCGCCCGCAGCATCTCCACGGTAACCTCCGGGCTGGGCTCCTCCAAGTACACCGGCTGCAAGCGGCGCTCCAGGGCGGCGTCCTTTTCTATATGCTCCCGGTACTCGTTCAGAGTGGTGGCCCCCACCGTCTGCAACTCGCCCCGGGCCAGGGCGGGCTTGAGCATGTTGGAGGCATCAATGGCCCCCTCGGCGGCTCCAGCCCCCACCACGGTGTGGATTTCATCTATGAACAGGATGACTTCGCCCTGGGAGTTACGCACCTCGTCAATGACGGCCTTGAGCCGCTCCTCAAACTCGCCCCGGAACTTGGAGCCGGCCACCAGGGAGCCCATGTCCAGGGCCACCACCTTGCGGCCCTTGAGGGAATCGGGCACATCGTCGGCGGCTATCTTCTGGGCCAGTCCCTCCACCACCGCTGTCTTACCCACACCGGCCTCGCCGATGACGACGGGGTTGTTCTTGGTGCGCCGGGTAAGCACCTGCATAACCCGGCGGATTTCCTCCTCCCGTCCGATGACAGGGTCCAGCTTGCCCTGGCTGGCAAGCTCCGTCAGGTCCCGGCCGTACTTCTCCAGGACCCGGTACTTGCTCTCCGGGCGGGGGTCTGTGATGCGCTGGCTGCCGCGGATGCGGGCCAGGGCGGCATACACCTTCTCCTGGTCCACACCAGCCTGGCGCAGAAGTTGGGCGGCCTGCCCGTCGCGCTCGGCCACTATGGCCAGCAATATATGCTCCACACCTATATACTCGTCCTTCAGGCGGCCGGCTTCGTCCCGAGCGGCTTCCAGCACCTTGGCTACCCGTGGGGTGCCGTAAATCTGGGGGTTCTCGTAGCTCATCTTGGGAGAGGCGTCAAGGCCAGCCTCCACCTGCTGGGTCAGCCCATCCTTATCCACCCCCAGCTCGTGGAGGATTTCCCCGGTAAGGCCGCCCTCGTGCTGCAGCATAGCCAGCAGCACATGCTCCACATCCCACTGGCTGTGCTTGTAGCGGCTTACCAGCTCCTGGGAGAGGGCCAGGACCTCCTGGGCCTGTTCGGTAAACTTATCCTGTCTCATGGGTGTCTCCTTCATCTTCCGGGGCACTTTCGGTGTGTAACTGCTTTACTATTTGCTGCAGGGCTTTCATCTGCTCGTCCATGCGGACCATACGCTCGGTAAGGCGCAGGATGACATC
>JAZGBK010000249.1:0-2718 GCA_036476365.1 Dehalococcoidia bacterium | reverse complement strand
GGAGTTGCCCCCCAGCCGGTTAGCGCCATGGACGCTGACGCAGGCGCATTCCCCGGCGGCGAACAGCCCTGGGAGGGGGGTCTCACCGCGGGAATCGGTGCCGATGCCGCCCATGGTGTAGTGCTGGGCGGGGACCACCGGGATGGGTTGCGCTATAGGGTCAACAGCGGCGAACTGGATGGCGATATCCCGTATCCCGGGCAACAGCTCCAGGATTTTCTCCCGCCCCAGGTGGCGCAGGTCCAGGTGGATGAAGCCCCCCTCAAAGCCCCGCCCCTGGGCGATTTCGGTGGCGATGGAGCGGGAGACGATATCCCGTGGGGCCAGCTCCATAGCGGTGGGGGCGTAGTCCTGCATGAAGCGCTGGCCCTGGCTGTTGACCAGGTAACCCCCCTCCCCCCGGGCACCCTCGGTGATGAGGATGTGGGTGGGGTAGAGGCAGGTGGGGTGGAACTGGATGAACTCCATGTCCTTGAGGGGTGCCCCCGCCATATAGGCCAGGGCCAGGCCGCTGCCGGTGTTGATGATGGCGTTGGTGGACTGGCTGTAGATGCGGCCCGCACCCCCGGTGGCCATGACCACCGCCGGGGCCACGAAGCCCTCTACCTGGCCGGTGGGCAGGTGGCGGGCCACCAGGCCGTGTACCCGGCCGCCACCGGCGGCTATGGCCAGCACCGTCCACTCGGCGTACACCCTGACGCCCCGCTTGATTACCTGCTCGTAGAGGGTGTGGAGCATATAGTGGCCGGTCTTATCGGCGGCGTAGCAGGTGCGGGGGAAGGCGCCGCCGCCGAAGGGGCGCTGGGCTATCTTGCCCTCCGGGGTGCGGGAGAAGGGGCAGCCCCAGTGCTCCAGCTCGAAGATGCGCTCCGGGGTCTCAGCGGTCATCTCCTCCACGGCGTCCTGGTCGGCCAGGAAATCGCCGCCCTTGACGGTATCGTAGGCGTGGCGCTCCGGGGTGTCGTCCCGGCCCTCCTCGGCGTTGCCCAGGGCGGCATTGACACCCCCCTGAGCGGCCCCGGAGTGGGAGCGCAGCGGGTGCACCAGGGAGAGGATGGCTACATCCACCCCCCTGTCGTGGGCCTCAATGGCCGTGCGCAGCCCCGCCAACCCCCCGCCCACCACCAGGACCTGATGGGAAAACATGTCTCTCCCCTATCTCACGAAGCCGTACAGGGAGTAGCTCCCCAGCACGAACCCGGCCACCCCTACCGTTGCCAGGGACCATGTCCACGCCTGGGGGTTTCCCCAGCGGTAGTCTATGGCGATGCCCCGCAGGCCGTAGAGGGCGTGATATATGGCCGCCGCCAGCAGCATCGCCTCCGCCGCCAGGAGCGGCGGCGAGCTTAGCCGCTCCGCCACCCGCTCAAAGCTTATCCTCTCCCCTAAGTACACATAGTGGAGGAGCCACAGGTGGGTGGCCAGCAGTATGAACACCAGCCCGGCGGTTATTCTCTGTAGCAGCCAGCCCCAGGCGCTCAATGTATCTCCCTCACGATAGCTCCTGCCCCTGGAGATAGGGCAGTGTGACCATAATGGTGAGGGCCAGCACCACCACCCCCACCGCCATCAGCCCCCAGAAGAGCCCCTTCTGGTGCCGCAGGCCTATCCCCAGGTCAAACAGCACGATGCGCAGCCCGTTAAGCATGTGGAACAGGACTACGGCGATGAGCAGCATCTCCAGGGCCAGCACCCAGGGCTGCTGGAAGGTGTTCATGAGGCGGTTGAAGCCATCCCCCCCCCTGAGAGCGGTGGCCATCACCAGCACATGGGTGACGCCGTAGAGGGCGATGACCGCCCCGCTGAGGCGGTGCATGGCAAAGGCCACCGCTCCCATGCCTCCCATCACTCTACGGTTGCGGTATCCCGGCATCACAGGCGGGCCTCCTGGTAGCGGTTGGAGTGGCACTGGAGGTTGACGGCCACGGGCAGCGAGGCGATGTGGCAGGGGAAGACCTCGGCGTGGACGGCCAGGGCGGTTACGGTGCCGCCGAAGCCCTCGGGGCCGATGCCCAGGGCGTTGATGCGCTCCAGGAGCTCGGCCTCCAGCCCGGCCACCTCGGGATCGGGGCTGGGCTGGCCCACAGGGCGCAGCAGGGCCTTCTTGGCCAGTAGCATCACCTTGTCCGCCGTGCCCCCCACCCCCACCCCGGCAATCACCGGCGGGCACGGGTTGGAGCCGGCCTCGGAGACGGCCCTGACCACGAAGTCCACCACCCCCTGCCGCCCATCCGCCGGGGAGAGCATGGTCAGGCGGCTCATGTTCTCCGCCCCGCCCCCCTTGGGCAGCACCCGTATCCACAGGCCGTCCCCCTCCACCAGCTCGGTGTGGACTACGGCCGGGGTGTTGTCGCCGGTGTTCTGCCGGGCGGAGAAGGGCCGGGCCACTATGGATGGGCGCAGGAAGCCCTCCTTATAGCCCCGCCTCACCCCCTCCTGCACCGCCTCCTCCAGCGGCCCCTGGATGTGGACCTCCTGGCCCACCTCCAGGAAGACCACCGCCGTGCCGCAGTCCTGGCACAGGGGGATGGTCTCCCGGTGGGCCAGCTCCGCGTTCTCCAGCAGCCGCTCCAGCCCCTCCCGCCCCAGGGGGGATTGCTCCCGGTCCAGGGCGCTGCGGAAGGCGGCCAGCATGTTATCCCCTAAATTGAAGCTGGCCTCCCGACACAGCCGGGCCACCGCTTCCGTAATGAGGTCGGCGGGAACTTCCTTCATGCC
>JAZGBK010000248.1:0-7034 GCA_036476365.1 Dehalococcoidia bacterium | reverse complement strand
CTCCCCCCACATCACACCCCGCCCCAAGAGCGACTCCCCGGGCCCTCCAGGGCAACCGTCTGCTGCGCCAGCCCGCCTTCTGGCTGGTCACCATCAGCTTCACCCTGGTGAGCGGCTCCTTTGTAGGGGTCCTTACCCACCAGGTGGTCTTCCTGAAGGACTCCGGCATGAACCAGGTGACAGCCGCCGGGACCCTGGGGATGGTGGCCGGGATGGGCATCGCCGGTAAGCTGCTTGCCGGATACCTGAGCGACCGCCTGTCCCGCCTGTGGCTGGCCGGCCTCATCGCAGTCCTCCAGGCCGCAGGGCTCCTGGTGCTCATGTCCTCCCAGACGCAGCAGGCGGTATGGGTGTTCGTGATGGTTTTTGGCCTGGCCGTGGGGGCGGTCCCGGTGATGCGCCCGCTGTTGCTGAGCGATTTCTTCGGGTCGGACGCCTTCGGCGCCAACTACGGGTGGATGATGCTCTTCAGTTCCCTGGGCGCAGCCACAGGGCCGCCCTTCGCCGGGTATATATACGATACCACCGGAAGCTACACAGGGGCCTTCACCACCTTCGTCGCAGCCTATGTGGCCTCGGTGCTGTGCCTGGTGCTGGCCCGCCGGCTGCGCCCTTCCCAAGAAGGGCTGCGCCCCGCCTAAAGCCCCCGTGCTACGGCTGCCCCCTCCTGCGCGCAACGGTATGCCAGCGCCGGCTGGTCGCAGAAGGGCAGGGGGTGCGTCTCCACCCCCAGGCCGGAGAGCCACTCCGGGGTGCCGGGGGAGGGCTGGCGGCCCAGGGCCACCACCACCCATTCGGCGGGCAGGGACTCCTCCTCCCCCTCTCCCACCTGATAGCGTAGCACCCCCGCCTGGAAACCTCTGACCTGGACCCTGGCGAGCACCTTAATGCCCTCCGTGGCCAGTTGCTGGGTGATAGCCCGCCGGGTATTCATCTCCAGGCCGTAGGCGGTGCGAGGGCTGGGCTCTACGATGGTTACCTCTGCCCCCCGCCGCTTCAGATGCAAGGCCACCTCGCAGCCGGTGCTACCCGCCCCCAGGACGACCACCCTGCCGGAGAGCTGCTTCTGGCCCTCCAGCACCTCGTCTGCCAGCACCACCCGCTCCCCCTCCACCCCAGGCAGGCGCTGTGGGGAGGCCTCCTGGGTAACCAGTACAGCAGCGGGGGCCAGGGCCGATACCGCCTGAGGGGTAGCTGCCTTACCCGCTGCCACCGCTACCCCCAGCCCCTTGAGCACCCCGGTCTGCTCCGCTATGTAGCCGTGGATGAGCCATGCCCAGCGGCCCCCGATGGCCGGTGCCGGCTCCCACACCGTTACCTGGTGGCCCCACACTGCCGCCACCCGGGCCGCCTCCAGCCCGGCAGGCCCGGCGCCGATAATGAGCACCTTCTTGGGGCTGGCGGCCCGGCCCTCCGTCTCACCCTCGTGGCCCGTCTCCGGGTTTATGAGGCATATCATACCGGCCGAGGAGCCGAAGACCTCGTTCTGGCAGGTCATGCAGGTGATGCACTTGCGGATGTCCCCCTCCCGGCCCTCCTGGGCCTTGCGGGGCAGGTCGGGGTCGGCCAGCAGGCCCCTGCCGAAGGCCACCAGGTCAGCCTCGCCCTTCTGGAGGATGTCCTCCGCCTGCCGGGGCTCAATGATGCGCCCGGCGGTGATGACCGGCACCTTCACCTCCTCCTTGATGGCCGCCGCCAGTGGCACCAGGCAGCCCCGGGCGAACATCACCGGCTGCACCGTCCACTCCAGGGCCCCGTAGTTGCCGGCGGAGACGCTGAGGCAGTCCACCCCGGCCTCCTCCAGCATGCGGGCGATGGGCCTGGTCTCGTCCAGGGTGAGCCCCCCAGACACATGCTCATCGGCGGAGATACGGAAGATGATGGGGTAGTCCTGGCCCACCCGCTCCCGGACGGCAGCTATCACCTCCAGGGGAAAGCGCGCTCGCCCGGCGGTGTCGCCGCCGTAGTCGTCCTGGCGCTGGTTGGAGTATGGGGAGAGGAACTGGCACATCAGGTAGCCATGGGCGCCATGGAGCTCAATCGCATCAAAGCCGGCTTCCCTGGCCCGCACCGCCCCCTGGGCGAAGGAGTCCGTTAGCGCCCTCATCTCCTCCACTGTCAGCTCCTTGGGGGTCTCCCGGAGCAGGGGGCCGGGCAGGGGGGAAGGGGCCACCGGGGGCACCCCGGTCACCGCAGACCGGGTCTGCCGCCCCGGGTGGTGGAGCTGCACCACCGCCCGGGCGCCGTTTTCCCTGATGGCCCCCGCCAAGCGGGAGAGACCGGGCAGGAAGCTATCATGGCTAATCCTAAGCTGGGTAGGGGCGATGAACTGGGCAGGGTCCACAGCAGCTATCTCCACCGTTACCATCCCCGCCCCGCCCTGGGCACGCCGGGCATAATAGTTTACGATACGCTCCGATACGGTGCCGTCGGGATTGGCCAGCATAGTGCCGATGGGGGGGAAGACCACCCGGTTCTTCACCTCCATGGGACCTACTTTAAGCGGCTCAAAAAGTTTCATCCTCAACTCCTTCTACCGGGTTGCGTCCCGGGTCGCCCGGGCATGGGGGGCTAATCCTCCAGCTTCTTCAGGTCCAGGCTTTCCATAAAGGCATCCAGCCGGTCCAGCACCTGGACCTCATCAAACTCCCGCTTGTCCGCCATATTGTGTTCAAAGGCCACCACTGGAACGCCCTGCTGGAGCAAGAAGAGGCGGATTTCCGGGGAAAACATGGATAGTCCCTCACAGCCCCGGTTGAGGTGCATAATCATCCCCTGGGCTCCCCATTCTTTATAAAACCTCAGGTTCAAGGCCGCCTTACCCTGGGGGGAGCCGAAGACGCTACGGTTGGGCTTGTCCAGGTGCCACCACACCAGGGCACGGACTGCGTCCTCCCGGTTGTTCAGGGGCATGCCCAGCTCCTGGGGGGTCTTGGCCCGTCCCCAGGTGCCATCCGGCTGCTCACCGGCGTGGCCGAAGAGAAACAGGGTATACCACGAGCCCACCACCACCGCTCCGTATTGCTCCAGATACCGGTATAGCCTCAGGAAATACCACGGGGGCTGGCCATCATCAACCAGCCGGCACCTCTCGCTGGGTACGGCCGCAATGCCATCAGCCACCCGCTCCTTTACCTCGTCCCTCACCTGTTGATAGAAGTCCACTGCTTCCTTGCGGTGCCTGATAAAGCCACCCACCACGTACAGGGAGAAAATGGACTTCTGGTCCAGGGGGGCGGGGACGGCCTTGTTCAGGCACATAGCCTCACCCCACAGGGCGGAGCTAAGGCATTCGTTCTTTACCGCTTCAATGAGCAGCTCATCGTTGTACTGGCGGCCGGTGACCTTCTCCATCCACTCAATGCTATCCAGCATCTGGTTCACCAGGTAGCCCTGCCTGGCCTGCTTATCGCCTTCGGTAAAACATACCGGGAAGTCAATACCGAAGTAGGGGATGCCCAGGTGCTCGCTGACCACCTGATACCACTTGCCGTGGGAATCGCAGACATGGAGCTGAAGGCAGAAATCCGGTTTGGGAAAGGGACCTCCGAAGTAATAGCGGTCCAGGAACATAGAGCCCCAGTAGTTGCGCATATAGGCACACAGGTCCCGGGCAAACCCCCTGCCCTCCACTGCCTCGGCACATTCAATACTGAAGGCGGGGTCGGCAGCGATACTGGCGCCGTAAGGTTCGCCGCCCAGATGGACGCAGGGGCCCAGCCCGGCCACCAGGGTGGCGGGGCCGCCCAGGCTCCCCGTGGTCAATAGCTTGCCCTCCTCCCGGGCAGCGGCTATTTCCCGGTAGTAGTTCAGCCGGATCTCCTTGGCCTTCTGCCAGAAGCCCAACTGCCTCGTCTGATACCGGTGAGAGCTTTGTGCCGACATCGCCTACCCCCCGAACCGTACTCCCACCGGGAGCAACCCTAAAAGGCCTCCAGCCGGGTCAGGTGAGAGCACCAGATTGTACCATGATTATAACCTGCCGGGCAACGCCGGGCACTTACTGTCCGAAAAGAGGGGCGTCGCCACCCTATTCGCAGCGATGGCACTCCACAATCCTCTATGCTATAATCCCTCCCTGGTGCTTGTACTCAAATCAGAGGGAGATAGAAGATGAATTCACTATGGCTGGCAGTGGTCGGGGGATGGCTGGCCCTTCTCTTTGCGGGCTACCTGGCCACCTACATCAGACGCCAGGACCCAGGCAACACCCAGGTGCGGGAGATTACCCACTCCATACGCATAGGGGCCATGGCCTTCCTGCGCCGGGAGTACCAGGCCCTGGGCATCTTCGCCATAGTAGTAGGGGTTATCCTGGCCATCTTCGTGGCCCCCGGGCCGTGGACGGGCCTGGCCTATGTGGCCGGGGTGGCCGCCTCGGCCCTGGCGGGCTGGTTCGGCATGAACATCGCCACCATGGCCAACGGCCGCACCGCCCACGCCGCCATAGGCAGCTACGCCCGTGCACTGCGCATCGCCTTCTCCGGCGGGGCGGTGATGGGCTTTACCGTGCTGGGGCTGGGGCTGTTCCCGGTGGCCCTGCTGCCCCTGTTCACCGTCAACGACCATGTGTGGCTGGCCTACGCCTTCGGCGCTTCCTCGGTGGCCCTGTTCCTCAGGGCCGGTGGAGGCATCTTCACCAAGAGCGCCGATGTGGGCGCCGACCTGGTGGGCAAGGTGGAGGCGGGCATCCCCGAGGACGACCCCCGCAACCCGGCGGTGATTGCCGACAATGTGGGCGACAATGTGGGGGATGTGGCCGGCATGGGCTCCGACCTCTACGAGAGCTATGTCTCCGCCCTGATTGCCAGCATGGTGCTGGGCTTCCTGTTGTTCCCGGGAGAGGCCAAGGGGTACCTCCTGCCCCTGTTCCTGGGTGGGGCGGGGGTGGTGGCCTCCATCATCGGCGCCCTCTTCGTGCGCCCCCCCGAGGTGCGAGGCAGCTTTGAGGAGCAGACCCACAAGGCCGCCTCCGCCATGAACCGGGGGGTCTATGTAAGCGGAGTCCTCATCCTGGCCATGTCATACTTTGTTACCAACTACTTCCTGGGCGGCTCTAACTCCCTCTCCTCCAGCTTCGCAGTTGACGACGGGATGAAGGTGTTCATCGCCCTGGCCGTCGGGCTGGTGGCCGGATTCCTGCTGGGCAAGTCCACCGAGTACTTCACCTCCGACTATGCACCGGTGAAGGGCATCGCCAAGGCCAGCCTCACCGGCCCGGCCACCACCATCATTGAGGGCCTCTCCGTAGGTATGATGAGCACCGTCATCCCCATCATCCTGGTAGCCGCAGCCACCGTAGTAGCCTTCCAGGCCGCCGGGTTCTTCGGCATCGCCATCGCCGCCCTGGGCATGCTGGTCACCCTGGGCATGCTCCTGGCCATAGACTGCTACGGCCCCATCGCCGATAACGCCGCCGGCATATCGGAGATGGCCGGGCTGGGCAAAGAGGTCCGGGAGCGCACCGAGGCCCTGGACGCCGTGGGCAACACCACCGCCGCCATCGGCAAGGGGTTCGCCATCGCCTCGGCCGCCTTAGCGGCGCTGGCCTGGATAGCTACCTACCTGGTGGTGGCCGGGATACCAGAGGTGGACGGGGAAAGAATGATAAACATCATGGATGCCAATGTGGTGGCGGGTCTGCTGGTGGGGGGCATGATATGCTTCGTCTTCGCCGCCCTGGCCATGAAGGCGGTGGGCGGCGGGGCCGCCGCGGTGGTGGAGGAGGTGAGGCGGCAGTTCCGGGAAATCAAGGGCCTCATGGAGGGCACGGCCAAGCCTGATTATGTAAAGTGCGTGGACATCGCCACCAAGAAGGCGCTGTGGGGCATGATGGGCCCCGGCCTGATTGCCCTAGCCACTCCGTTGATACTGGGCTTCACCCTGGGCAAGGAGGCGGTGGCGGGGATGCTGGTGGGGGCACTGCTCTCCGGCTTCCTGCTGGCCATCTTCATGGCCAACGCCGGAGGTGCCTGGGACAACGCCAAGAAGTACATTGAGTCAGGCCAGCTCGGTGGCAAGGGGAGCGACGCCCACAAGGCGGCCGTCATCGGCGATACCGTGGGCGACCCCTTCAAGGACACCGCCGGGCCGTCACTGAACATCCTGATAAAAGTGGTGGGCAAAGTAGCGGTCATCTTCGGCCCGTTCTTCTTGATGTAGGCGCCGGGGCCGAGGGAGGACGCGCGAGCGAGTGGGATTCTATACTGGTTCTGGGCGATAGGGCGCCTTAAGCAGGAACCGGTTCACCGTCCGCCTGAAGGCTCTCTATGTAGAGCTCTATAGCCTCCTTGATGTTCGCCAGCGATTCCTCTCTGGTATCACCCTCACTGATGCACCCGGGCAGCACCGGAACCGTAACTGTATATCCGCCCAATTCATTGGGCTCAAGGATTACGCGAAACCTTCTCAACATAAGCCTTCGCCCCTCTTTAGCTAAAGTAACTATCCCTTCTCTGTAGAAGATTGCTGTGGTGAGGTGGGGGGCTGATGAAGGAAAAACGCCGTCCCCAAATTGGCACTAATAAGCGCCGTACGCAGCGAATCATCAAGCCCAAGTTTGGGCCAAGTGAGAGTTTGGGTGGTCTTGGGCCAAATTTGGAACAAATGGTTCTCAAGCCTTGTAGGGAATTTGACTCTGAGCGCAACATCTTCGAGGTAGAGGCTGAGAACGACAAACATGAGAGACCTGTGGTTGAAGAATACCACGTGACCTTCCGGGCAATTAGGAGTTTCCGTATTGTTGTTGACGATGCATAACTCTTTAGACAGACTTGTTGCTACAAAAGCGCCATCATACCGGGCAAGCCAGACTCCGGTATCGGGTGGAGGGTTTTGATGAGTGAACAGCCACCTTCTACGGCGTTCAGGCACATTGGGTTTGGGGTTCAGATATTGAATCATGACTGCTGTCTTAGCGGCCCAACTCGCCAGCAGGGCTTGTTCCTCAGAGGCAATGGAATGTTTGGTGCCACCAAGAACAGCAGTGATGATTTCACCCGCACCCTCCTCCAACATGGTCATCCAGCCGTTGT
>JAZGBK010000247.1:0-3064 GCA_036476365.1 Dehalococcoidia bacterium | reverse complement strand
GAGATAAAGGTGCAGGGGAAGTGCGCCAACTGCGAGAATAATGACATCTGCGAAGGCTGCCGGGCGGCCGCCCTCCACTACACCGGGGACATAACTGCCTCTGACCCCAAGTGCTGGCTTAACCCCGAGGCCAGAGAGCGCTACCTCTCCTGAGTATCTTCCCCTGACGTTCCCCCATTGATTGTACCATTTGTTAATTAAGTTAGGGTTGCAGGCATATCCCCGGTCTAACTTTACACCCGGACCGGTTTGGGGGGGGCAGGTCAGGCTTCAACGAGTGTTGAGGCTATCTCGCCCCGCCGTTCCAGGTACTCCCGCACCATTAAGGCCACTGTTGCCCCTTCACCCACTGCACTGGCCACCTGCTTAGTGCTTCCCTTTCGGCAGTCCCCAGCGGCGAAAACGCCGGGCTGGTTTGTCTCCAGGTTAGGCTCGGTAGCGATGAAGCCGTACGGGTCCAAGTCAACGATACCGCGGAGGAAGTCGGTGTTGGGACGCATGCCTATGTACACAAAGACCGCCCCCGCCGGCATTTCCCGCGTTTGGCCCGTGGCCAGGTCCTGGACCACGATGGATTCAAGCTTGTCCTTGCCCCGAAACTGTTGCACGGTCGTTTCCGTGAACACCTGCATATCTTTGCGTCCTGATACTTTCTCCTGAAGCACTTTGCTGGCGATCGGCTCCTTCGCTGCTTCCAGGATGGTCAAACTCCTGGCGAACTTGGTGAGGAACAGCCCCTCCTGGAAACCGCTGTTGCCACCGCCCACTACCACGATGTCTTTCCCTTTGTAAAAAGGCCCGTCGCAGGTGGCGCAAAAGTGGACCCCTGCCCCAATAAAGTTCTCCTCACCTGGCACACCTAAGCGTTTGTACGTGGCCCCGGTCGCCAGAATCACGGCAGCCGCGCAGTACTCTTCGCCCGTCTGGACTTTGAGCGCCAGGTACTGCCCGTCCTGCGACAGGGAGGTCACGGCCTGCGCCACCAGCATCTCCACCCCGAAACGCTTGGCCTGGTGCCTAAGCCGCTCCGCCAGCTCTGCCCCGCCGATGGGCTCCGGAAAGCCCGGGTAGTTCTCTATTTCTCGGGTGACGGCGGCCTGGCCGCCGATACCGCTCTGCTCAACAGCCAGCGTGCTGAGACCTTCTCTGGCAGTATAGATGCCCGCGGAGAGACCAGCCGGACCAGCACCGACTATGACTACATCGTAAACTTTGCGCCGCGCCTGGCGCTGTATACCGAGTTTCTCCCCCAGTTCGGCATTGCTGGGCTCCATCAGAATAGAGCCATCGGGGAAAACTATCGTAGGGATGATCTGTTTACCATTATTGACCCGCTGAACATAGGCACGAGCCTGTTCGTCTTGGTCAATGTCATGCCACTCATAGAGGATACGCCGTTCGTTCAGGAATTGCTTGGCCCGCTTGCAATCGGGACACCAGGGAGCTCCATACATCTGGATTTGCTGTTCTCCCATTTATTGCGCTCCTCCAAGTTTCTCGCCCAGTTCAGTTTACCTTCTTACTTGTTGTTTCCGTGAGGGCGATGCCTTCTGCCACAAAACCCAGGTCCCCCGCCTGACTGACATGCCCCCAAGAACTATACCACTTTGAAAGTTAGTGTTCCCGACATATTCCTGGTCTAACTTAGCACCTGGACCGATTCTCGGGGGACAGGTCAACGATTTGCCATGGAGCGCGTTTGCCCAAGGGTGATAGAATTTAGTCTCATGCGACACAATGGGATGCCAACCGCCTTCAGGAAGGGCGGTTTCTATTATGGCTGGCTGGTTGTGGCAGCATGCGTCCTGGCTACCTTTGTAGAGGGTGGTATCACCTTGTCCATGGGAGTCTTCTTCAAACCTCTTATGGAGGACTTCGGCTGGAGCCGCGCCGAAACTTCGGTGCCAAACACAGCGTTTCTCTTTGCGCGGGCCTTTTCAATGTTTCTCATGGGGTGGCTGGCCGACCGGTATGGTCCACGCCTGGTACTGGGATTGGTTGCCTTGCTTACTGGGGTGGGGCTGGCCCTGAGTAGCCAAGTCAATAGCATGGGGGCGCTGACGCTAACCTACATCATCGCTGGCATAGGTGTCGGGGGCGGGTGGTCTGTGCCGGCAGCAACAGCCCAGCGCTGGTTCGTAAGGCGGAGAGGTCTGGTGCTGGGAATCGTCTCCGCTGGGATTGGCGTGGGTGGACTGGTGCTTGCTCCCCTGCTGAACTATCTTATTGCGACATACGGCTGGCGTACTGCCTTCCTTGTGGCGGGAGGCCTATCGGGAGCGGTTATGGCTCTGGCAGCCTCGGTCATGCACCATGACCCGGCAAGCAAAGGACTTCAGCCCTATGGCTCGGAGGGCAGCCCAAGCAAGCCGCACTCTGCGGAGACCGCGCCGGAGATGGGCCTGGCTACAGGTCAAGCTGTCAGAAGCCGGGCTTTTTGGGGGCTGGCCGCCGTCTTCATCTTAGGGCAGCTTCCAGCGACCTTCATAATGGTCCACTTCGTGCCGTATGCCGTCGACCAAGGCTTTTCCAAGGCAGCTGCGGCTGGGGCCTTGGGTGTCATCAGTGGCATGTTCATCCCGGGCCGGTTGCTTATGGGGATGGTGGCCGATCGCATCGGCTGGAGGCTAAGCCTGTCTTTGACCAATCTCGGTCTTGCCGCCAGCTTCGTGTGGCTGGTCACGGGCAGCGGCATGACCGTTATCTACGGTTTTGTCCTGGGCTACGGATTGGTTCAAGGGGCCCGTGTGCCCATCATAGTGGGGAACGTGAGCCATTTCTTCGGGCTCCGGTCCCTGGGCCAACTCATCGGCCTTCTTACTGGAGTCAGCATGATGGCCGGGGCCATGGCCCCTTTGGCTGCAGGGGTTGTCTACGACAAATCAGGCAGCTATCTCCCCGCCACCATCGTTTCGGTATTTTGCTTTGTGGTAGCTGGCTTGCTCATCTTGTTTGTGAAGCCTCCCATGGCGGGGAAAGGCCCTGCTTGAAGGCTGGACGCAGTCTATGTGGACGCTAAAGAGGACCGCTCTATAGTGGCGGTGAAGCCCAACCCCGCTTTCAG
>JAZGBK010000246.1:0-3260 GCA_036476365.1 Dehalococcoidia bacterium | reverse complement strand
GAGCAGGATACCGACGAGAATCACCAGCGGGGACACCGGCAGGGCGGCCAGGAACTCGCCTCTGTCATAGGGTACCCGGGTGTAGGCCAGGAAGCGCACGAAGATGAGGATGCCCACGATGATGATGAACACCATGCCGGTAGTGCGCCCCGTATCCAGCAGGGCCTGCCCCAGGTTGCCGCGGGAGAGCCGGCGCAGCGCCACCCCGATGAGCAAGGCCCCCGCCGCCCCGGCGGCCCCGGCCTCGGTGGGGGTGAATATCCCGCTATAGATGCCCCCCATCACCAGGCCGGCCAGGAAGATAACCCCCCACACCCCCTTCAGGGAGACCAGCCGCTGCTTCCAGGTCACCCCGTGTATCGCCGGCCCCAGGGAGGGGTTGCGCCACGCCCGCAGCGTTATCTGGAGCACGAACAGGGCGGCGGTGAGGAAGCCGGGCAGGAAGCCGGCGATGAGCAGCTTGCCTATGGACTGCTCGGTCATGATGCCGTAGATAACTATCAGGGCGCTGGGGGGGATTGTAGCCGCCAGGGTGCCCACGGCGGCGATGGAGCCGGCGGCCAGTTTGGGGCTGTAATTGTATTTCTCCAGCTCGGGCAGGGCCACCTTGGTGAGCACCGCCGCCGCCGCCAGGCTGGAACCGGAGGCGGCGGCGAAGCCGGCGCCCCCCACCACCGTGGCCGAGGCCAGGCCCCCTGGCAGCCACCCCACCCATTGCCGGCCGGTCCAGAAAACATCCTGGGTGAAGCCGGCGAAGAAGGCGAAGTGGCCCATAATGATGAACAGGGGTAGGACGGTATAGACATAGTGGGCGGTGATGGTGTGGGGCAGGATGCCCACAGCGGTGAGGGCAGGGTCGCTGCCGGCCATCACCCACAGCCCCACCAGCCCCACCAGGGCGGCGGCGAAGGCGATGTGCATGCCGATGAAGATGAGGGCCAGGAAAAGGAACAGCCCCAGGAAACCGGCTAAGGTGGGGTCCACGGGCTCCTTTCCTCTCTACTCAGGCTCGACGGCTGCCGGAGACCGGGGAATCGCATAGCGCAGGAGCTGGGTGATGAAGCGCAGGCAGAGCAGCCCGCTGCCTATGGGCACCAGCATCTTGGAGGGCCACACCGGCCAGTCAATCAGCCCCATGGTTACATCTTTCATCTGCCAGGACTGGTAGGCGTTCCCCCCGCTCTTATAGGTGATGATGACAAACAGTGCCAGGGACAGGAGCAGGGTGAACGCCTCCACCGCGCCCCCCAGGCGGGGGGACATGCGGGTCACCAGCAGCTCCATGCGGACATGCCCGTGCTGCGACTGGGTGTAGGCCAGGCCAAGGAATACTATGGCCACCATGAGGAGCTCGGCGGACTCGTATATCCCGGGTATGGCCTGGCCCAGCTTGCGAGCCACTATCTGGGTGGTGACCAGCACCATCACCAGCAGGATGGCGCTGGCCGCCACCAGGTTCAGCGCCCGTTCCGTGGCGCCTAACAGCCTGCCCAGCAACCCTCGGCCCGCCGGCCGGCTATTCCGGTCACTTTGTGTATTTGGCTATGGCTGCCAGCAAGGTGTCCATCACCAGCCGGCCCGGGAGCCCATCCGCCTCCCTCGCATCTACCCAGGCATCCCACAGCGGCTTGCCCGCCGCGGCCTTCACCTTGGCCCGCTCCGCCGCCGGGAAGTCGTAAATCTCTATGCCTTGCTCTTTGAACAGGGGAATCCACTTGGCGTCGGCCTCGGCGTAGATTTCGCCGTACTTGTCAGGCACCAGTGCCGCCACCTCCAGCATTATCTCCTGTGCCCGGGGGTCCAGCTTGTCCCAGGCATCCAAGCTGATAACGAAGGGGACTGCCAGCGCCCCTACCCCCAGCAGGGTGACATACTTTGACGCCTCATGTAGGCCATAGGCGCCGAAGGCATAGCTCCATGGGAACAAGACGCCGTCTATGGTGCCCCGCTCCAGGGCCTCGAATATCTCCGGGGCTGGCATAGCCACCACCACCATGCCCAGCTTATCGGCGAACTTGGCCTGCTCCCCGTAGGCCCGCATCCTCATCCCCTGGAAGTCTTCCACCTTTAACACCTGCTTCTTGCCCATGTACTCATAGGAGGGGACAGCGGCGGCGAAGAGGTATTTGGCGTTCCACTGCTTGAGCTCGGCCTGCATCGCGGGCAGCTCATACATATCGTCCTGGGCTTTGCTCAGCACCGCCAGGTCGCCGGAGAGCCCCGGAAGGGAGATGATGTTTGACAGCGGTAGCTTGCCGGGGGCATAGCCGGGGACAACGGGGCCGAGCTCAAAGAGGCCGGACTTGATGTTATCCGGCTGGTCCTTGGAGCCGCCCAGGGATTCGCTGTAGAAGTGCTCGAAGGTGATAGCGCCGCCGGTCCGCTCGGTCACCTGCTCGGCCCACCATTCCCAGCCCTTGGTGAACGCCCGCGGCGCCCCAAAGGTATGGGTTTTCAGCTCCATGGCCTTGATGGGGGCCGGTGCGGCTGTTGGTGCCGGTGCGGCCGTTGGTGCCGGTGCGGCTGTCGGTGCCGGCGCGGCTGTCGGTGCCGGTGCGGCTGTCGGTGCCGGTGCGGCCGTCGGTGCTGGGGTGGCGGCCTCGCCGCAGGAGGCCAGCACCAGGGCCAGCACTGTAACAACCAGGAATAACCTAAGACCTGTCTTCATCATACCCTCCCTTACCCAATGTCTTAATCGGCTGCTTCAGGTTTGGGGGGATTATAACCCCAACCCTGGAACCTGTCAAGGGGGGGGCTGTGAGGTGAAAGGGGCCTGGGGCTGGTTAGCGGAGCACCCCTTCTCCCATGAGGGAGGCGAACTCCTCGTCCGAGAGGCCCAGTACCTCCTGGCATACCCACATGGTGTCCTGGCCCAGGTATGGTCCCGCCCGGAGCCGGTAGGGGGTGCGGGACAGGGTGCCGGGCCAGCCCCAGTGCAGGGCCTTCTCCAGCATGGGGTGCTCCAGGTAGTGGTAGAAGCCCCGGTGGTTGAGCTGCGGGTCCTCCAGCAGCTCCCGGGCGTTCCACACCGCCCCCGCCGCCACCCCGGCCCGCTGCAAAGTGTCCATCACCTCCCGGGGGGCCCTGTGCCGGGTCCAGTCGCTCACCAGCCCGTCCAGCTCCCGGCGGTGCTCCAGGCGGGCGGGGAGAGTGGCAAAGCGGGCTTCAAGGCACCAGGCGGGGTCTCCCAGGGCGTGGCAGAAGGCCCGCCACTCCCCTTCGGTATGGACGGCGATGGCACACCAGGCATCCTCACCCTG